>NZ_JAYXUH010000019.1:0-79436 GCF_036040035.1 Photobacterium sp. S4TG1 | reverse complement strand
GTAAAATAATGCTGAATAGACACTACGGAGTGGTAGTTCAGTTGATTAACTTTTTATTGAGAAGCTAGCGGCCAGTCACGCCGGGGGGCGCGCTGATATTCGGAATGGCAAGTCCCGTCCACTTCACATTATTGAAGAAACCTGAATCGAAAGATTCAGTTTTTTTTTCGTCTGCCTAAAAGTAAAATGATGCTGAATAGACACTACGGAGTGGTAGTTCAGTTGATTAACTTTTTATTAGGAACCTTAGCGGCCTGTCATGACTCTTATTTTATGGGTAATGGACGCGCTGATGCTCTGGTTGTAAAGTTAGCTATGGCAAGTCCCGTCCGCTTCACATTCATTTAAGAAAATTAAATCGAAAGATTCAGTTTTTTTCCGCTTGTAGGAAATGATAATTATAGAGTGGATTATCATTTGTCATCTTGAAAGGGAAGCACGAATAATCCATTGATTAGTAGTACGGCATAGAATGATTATTTTAAGAGTAACCAATTAGGAAAAGTAATTTTTTTGATCACAATGTACATTCTTACAATAATAATAAAGCTAATACTGATTAAAGTAGCAATATTAGGATTAATTGAAAATTTGGTTTGAAGAATATAAAGGTAACAACCAATAATGACCGGGCTGGCGTAGAATTCAGTGTTATTGAACATTGTTGGTCGAGCTAAAATAACATCACGCAATACACCACCAAAGACAGCCGTGATCATTCCCATAGTAACTGCAACATAACCCGCATAATGTTCAGCAACCATATTTTTAGTGACGAGTACGGAAAACATCGCAATTCCAGTGGCATCGAGTACAACAATCAAACGTTCAGCTTTTATTTTACGAAGGTGAGGGGCGATGAAAAAGCCGATAAAAGAGGTAATCAATGCGGTCCAAAAATAAGAGGGATCTCTGATCCAAAAGACTTGATCCGTTGAGAGAATAATATCTCGTACAGTACCGCCACCAAGTGCCGTTATCCAACCTAATACCATGACACTAACGATATCTTTACCTATGTTAGCTTCACTTATTACAGCACTTAATGCAAAGGCAACGATACAGATAATCTCAATGGTGTGAATTAGCATAAATAAGCCTATAACATATTAATATCACGGGAATAAATTTAAACTTGATACTAACATGCAGTGGTGTTCATACCAGAGAGTAAAAATGGTGATAGTGTTTTCAAAAATAAAAAAAGGCCGGAAATCCGACCTTTTTTATGATGTTTATACGTGAGGTTAGAAAATATTATCGACCGCTATGATCAAATGTTTTTACATCTTCAGCAGTACATTGAGAGGCTGCATGTGAAGTAAGAAATTCAATAGAGCGGGTAAAGTCAGCGATTAATAGATTAGCAAGATCAATGGTTAGACCTTGTTTAACTAAAATACGTTGAACGAGAATTTCTTGAGCATTTGCAGGTAAGGTATATGCAGGTACTAACCAACCACGAGTACGCAAACGATCAGCAAGATCGTAAAGTGAGAAGGATACGTTAGCATCCGCTTTTAGACGCCATGAAATAGCTGGAATCCCTTTTTCACGGTTACCGTCAAAAATAAATTCAAACAAATTAAATTTATTAAGTTCTTTGACTAAATACTCACATACATCATAGCTTGCATTATGAATACGTTGATAGCCTTCAAAGCCTAAGCGTAGGAAATTATAGTATTGAGATATAATTTGCCCAGCAGGACGAGAGAAGTTTAGAGCGAAGGTTGGCATATCGCCACCTAAGTAATTGACGTGGAATACTAACCCTTCAGGTAGGTCTTCTTTATTACGCCATACAACCCAACCACAGCCTAATGGTGCTAAACCAAATTTGTGGCCAGAAGTACTGATTGATTTTACACGCTCAAGACGGAAGTCCCAAGGTTCAATATTAGGGGCACAGAAAGGGGCTAGCATTGCGCCACTTGCACCATCAACATGAATATCAATTGAGTTACCAGTATCATGTTCGTAAGTATCTAGTGCGTCTGATAATGGTTTTACGGTTTCGTATAATCCTGTAAAGGTTTGGCCAAAAGTAGGCACAACCATAATGGTGTTAGCATCAACTAGTTCTAACATGTCTTCAGGGGTCATGAAATAATGCCCTTCATCCATTTTAGTTTCACGCATTTCTACGTCCCAGTAGCGAGCAAATTTTTCCCAACATACTTGAACGGGACCACAAACCATATTGGGTTTATCTGTTGGTTGACCTAGTGCACGACGCTTTTCACGCCAACGCCAAAGTGCAGCCAAACCACCAAGCATACAGGCTTCACTTGAACCTGTTGTTGAGGTACCAACGGTAGTGACTGATTCAGGTGAATTCCATAAATCCGCTAAAATATGGACACAACGTCCTTCAATTTCTGCTGATTGAGGGTATTCATCTTTATCTATCATGTTCTTATCAATAGATAAATCCATTAATTTATGAACTTCGTCTTCTTCCCATGTCTGGCAGAATGTTGCTAGATTTTGGCGTGAATTACCATCAAGGTAAAGTTCATCGCGAATCATTTGATAGATCACATTAGGTGCTTGTTCTTGCTGTGGTAGCTTGGTAGTTGCCGCAACGTTATTAATCGCTTCTGAACCAAAGATTGGATCATTTTCGGATTGACGGTTTACTTCATGAAGAGCCATAATTTTCTTCCTACCTTAATGTTGCTTACTACTAAATAAGTTCCAAGCCATTGCTTGGGTAACATGCTTGATCATTTGCTGACCACGAATACTATTGCCAAATTGGTCAAGTCGTGGTGAAAATGCGGCGAGCGCGCCAATGTTGGGTATCACTGTTAATAAACCACCACCAACACCACTTTTACCGGGTAGACCAACATCATATGCCCAGTCGCCAGAGGTATCGTAAAGACCTTCCATCGCCATTTCTGCAAGAATATGAGGAATATTTTGAGGTTGAATTAACTGTTCACCTGAACATGGATTTTTACCGCCATTAGCCAGTGTTGCCCCTACTGTTGCTAGTTCTACCGCATTAAATAGGGTGGAACATTGACGAGTATAAACATCACAAGCTTCAAGTGGCTCTGAGTACATACGACCAGATGACTCTAATAACAATGCAATAGCACGGTTATGAGTATTAGTGGTTTGCTCAGATTGATTCACTTCATCAGAGAGCGTAATCGCACTGTTTGCGAGCAGTGATTGGAAATGTAAAATCTGCTGCCAGCGTTGTTCTTTATCTGTCGCTTTAACTAAACTCACTGTCGCCATAGCGCCCGCATTGACGAGGGGGGTTAAGGGCTTACCTTGGTGTAGTTCAAGAGCAAGCACTGAATTAAATGGCATGCCAGTAGGTTCTGCACCGACTTTACTGTGTAATGCATCGGCTCCAGATTGCTCAAGCACTAACCCGAGCGTCATGATTTTTGAAATAGACTCAATCGCAAATTTATAACCAGCATCTTGTAATTGAATCACCTCACCAGTAACAGAAACGAAAGCCAGTCCTGTTAATTCTGATGGTACGGAAGCTAAAAAAGGAATATAGGAGGCATTGTCGCCTGCCATATTTGTTTTTGCTTCGTCTAGCGCTTGCTGCATAACGACAGCAAGCTTTTCATTTAGTTGTGACATTGACGCATCCTTAACGCTATTGATTCAAGGTATGAGTAATTTTGTCTGATGGGTTAATAACACCAGGGTGAACGTTTTCAATTTCCCAAGTAAAGGGGGCAAAGTCAGTCACTGCTGGATCTTTCCAGTGAGGCTTACGAGCTTTGTATATGAACAATGGAATTAATACGAAGATCACAGTTAAGATGACTAAGAAGCCAACGTATTCTTCAGGACTACCCACCGCAATCTGACTTGGTGGAATAAAAGAGAAGATGAACGCTAGTAATGAGCCAGAAAAACCGACACCTGCGATAATCCACATGCCCATATCACCACCAGGGATTTTATATGGACGAGGACGGTTTGGTTGGCTGTAACGTAAGTGAATAGCGGCAGCGAACATTAACAGATACATAATGAGGTAAAGTACGACTGTTAATTGGCTTAGAATTTGATAAGCAGCTTGAACAGAAGGTAATACTACAAATACAACTGAAATAATGGTCACCAAGAAAGCTTGTACCATCATGATGTGCGTTGCCATACCGTGTTTATTGGTATATTGGAAAAAGCGAGGTAAATAACCGCCTTTAGCAACAACAAGTAATGCGGATGAAGGACCAGCAACCCAACCGACAACCCCTGCAAGTACACCAAGAGCTAAACATGCTGCCATAATTGGCGCTGCCCAACTGATACCCGCCCAAGCAAACATATCATCGTAAGCGACTAATAAACTTTGAGTTAAGTTGATGTCTTTTTGAGGAATAACAAAAGCGATAGCCAGTGTACCTAGTACAAATACACATACAGTACCAATCGCAGCAATCGCAATCGCAATCGGGTAGTTACGTGGCGCGTCATCAACTTCTTTAACGTGAATAGCGTTCATTTCCATACCGGCATAGAACAAGAAAATACTGGCAGCTAAAACAACATTATTAAAGTTAGAAAAGTCAGGAATCACATCGTGCCAAGATAATTGCACTTGTGGTGGACGGCCTGAGAAGAATAGGTAAGAGAAACCTAAAATAATTAACACGATACCAGGAATAACCGTACCAATTAAACCGCCCCATTTAGCAACTTTAGAGAACGCTGCTGTACCACGTAAAGCGATAAAAGTAGCTAACCAGTAAATCGCTAAGACTATTCCAAGTACAAAGAATTTATTCTGGGATAATGCTTGGTCCCATGATTGATCTGGACCCATAAACGCAAGTGATACTGAACCAAAAGTCAGTGCGGTTGGAAACCATACAGTAACTTCAATCCATAACATGAAAATAGCAACTAACGCTAAACGTGGACCAAATGCTTCACCCACCCAGCGAAATACCCCGCCTTTTTCGGACCAACCAGTAGCGAGCTCTGCGGCTACCAGCGAAACGGGAACTAAAAAGACAACGGCGGCAAAAATATAATAAAAAATGGAGCTCAGTCCGTATTCAGCTTCTGCTGGAAGACCACGCAAACTCACAACAGCAACGATATTTAACATTGCCAACGCGAATATGCTGATCCCCCCTTTTTTTGCTTTATCTATACTAGTCATCATTAACCAACTTCATAATCAAAGATATTTAAATTTTTATTGTTAGGTTTTGTGGACTAAAAACAGAACGTTTTATACTGTTTTAATAAATTCACTTTATAAAAAATAGCACCAACATATATGTATTTACATGCATAAAAAGCATTGTTTAGGTTGCATATATGTTGGTTGAGTATTTTTTTACTTTGTGTGGTTGATTAGAATTGTAAATCATAGTGATGAAATATTTTTGTTGTTGGCGTGAAATGTAAGCATGGGGTGATTTTGTTAATATTATTGCCTAGGAAATTATGTAAAAATGAAATTCAATAGATTGATTTTAGGGAACAACCAGTGAAATTTTTTTTCCAGCGTAATGAAACGGATTCAGAAGTTAGAATTGAATTGAAAACCGCGTCTTTTTATTTATTAGTCGCGATGATTGTGGGTTGGATGGCGATCAGTTTTATTTTGCAGTCAAATGAAGCGGGTTCAGTGTTTTTACCGATTTTAATTGGCTTTATGATGTTGCGCTTCTTTGCTTTGGTTAAAGTACAAAAAGAAGTATTAGTAGCGATGCGAGATAAGCGCTTAACTACTCAGGGAAGTAAATTCTCATTTGCGAATCCCTTTATTTATATTATTAAGAAAAAGCCACAACTCGAGACTAAAGCATAATTAAAAACGGCCGCGATGCTATTCGCTATACCAATATATAGCAGCATTGCGGCCGTTGACGATCATTGGACTGCAGACATTAATTAGTTATTGCTGTGCAGTTCGCTGTTTAATTCAATTGCTGTTTTGTTGGTTAAACATTCAATTTGGCCCGTCATTGAATTACGACGGAACAATAAATCTGCTTTACCAGCAAGATCGCGTGCTTTGGCTGTTTCAACGGCTTTACCTTCAGCATCTAGCATTTGTACTTTTGAACCGGCAGTAACGTATAAACCTGATTCGATAGTACAGCGATCACCAAGTGGGAAACCAAGGCCAGCGTTAGCACCTAAAAGACTATTTTCGCCAATGGATACCACGACTTTACCGCCGCCTGATAGTGTACCCATAATTGAAGCACCACCACCGATATCAGAACCATTACCGACAACAACACCTGCAGAAATACGGCCTTCAACCATACTTACACCAGTGGTTCCTGCATTGAAGTTAATGAACCCTTCATGCATAACAGTGGTACCTTCACCAACATGTGCGCCCAAACGAACACGTGATGTATCAGCAATACGTACGCCTGTAGGTACGATGTAGTCCACCATTTTAGGAAACTTATCTACGCAATCAACAGTGATAGTTTCGCCATTAAGACGCGCGTCCATTTGACGTTCTGCAAGGTCAGGTAAGTCGATAGGACCTTGGTTTGTCCATGCAATGTTGTGCAATAAACCAAAAATACCATCAAGGACTAAACCGTGTGGTTTCACTAAACGGTGAGAGATCAGTTGTAGCTTTAAGAAACCTTCAGCAACAGATACTGGTGAGATGTCTGTTTTAAGCATAACCATAACAAGAGGCTGTGAAGACAATGTTGCTTTAGCTGCAAATTGTGCGCTTACTTCATCATTTGCATCTTCAAATGCAGATGCAATCGCAGCACATTGCTCTGGTGTAACTTCAATCGCTTGGTTACCACCGTGATAATCTACGATAGCCGCAATGTCTTTTACAAGTTGCTCAGATGGATGTAGCGTTGGGGTTGGGAAAAACGCTTCAATAATTTTTCCATCACGGTTTTTAGTGACAGTACCAAGGGCAAGTGAAAAGCTAGACATGATTACCTGTTCTCCATTTCAAATAAAATAATACAATGCGGTAATTAAAATAATAGGTTCACCAATAACTAAAGCCGATGATGCCTCTATAAGTTAATTGATGATTTACCGCTAATTTATCTATCATAAAGACAGTTACAAAAATAGAGAAGAGCTGAACTGATAATCAGGGCAAAATGATAGTTTATTAACGAAAAACGGACATAATACCCTTCTTTTTGAAATTGATATTTGTCCATAAAGGTATTGATGGAAAGATATTTGAGGGGAGAGTCTGAGCGAAAAAAAACCTCCATTAGGAGGCTTTCGACGACAAACTGAATAATATAAAAATTATGCGGCGTCTTGCTGCTGCTCATCGGCAACAACTTCAGGTTTTATTACTTTTGCTTTTGGTGCTGGTTTGGCTTTTTTTGCGCCTAAAGCAACTAAAACTTGTTCACGCTTTTGCGCTAAGAACATCGACAGTTCTTCTTGCTTTGCTTCATCTTCAAATAAGTCACTTTCACTTAATAAAGCAAACATATCATCCGCCATATCAAGCATTTTGTCATATGCGTCGGCTTCGGATTTAGAGGTAAAAGTCATCTTTTCTTCCCCGTTGCGCTCTACTACATATTTGACGATAACTGCCATGGTCATCCTCTCCTAAAATTTATTTACTGGTCGCTTATACAGTAGTATGGTGAGTGAGTCTAGTGCTAAGCGTGTGAATGTGATGACTCGAGAAAAATTTAACCAAATTTATCATCGTGCTGCTGAAAGAAAGGGCGGTGAATCAAATTTAGAAAATTTACTAACAACGCCATTGAATAATGAGCAATTAAAATTAATTCCTGATCACCGTTGGTTAGCTGAATTTACGCAAAAAGTGTTTCAGTGTGGTATTCGCTGGCAAGTCGTACGTAATAAGTGGCCAGCCTTTGAGCAAGCATTTTTTGAGTTTGATATTGAAAAAATGGGTTTGATGCCAACTGAAATGTGGGAGCGAAAAGCCCAAGATACTTCTATTATTCGAGATTTGAAGAAGGTGATGTCGATTCCAGAAAATGCGAATATGATCCATAGAGTGGCATTAGAATATGGTTCATTTTCAACCATGGTTGCAGAGTGGCCTGAACAAGATATTGTTGGGTTGTGGCTATATCTTAAAAAGCATGGTTGCCGTTTAGGCGGTAAAACAGGCGCTTATAGTTTGCGCGGGCTAGGTAAAGATACGTTTTTATTTACTCAAGATGTGGAAGCTTATTTACGTCATACAGATATTATTGATGGTGGTCGTGATACGTTAAAATCGTTACGCGCAGCGCAGAATGCATTTAATCATTGGCAACAACAATCGGGCCGATCAATAACTCAAATCAGCCAGATTATTGCTTTTAGTATGGGTGATAATCGCGCTTAATCAAATTGCCACTGTTGGCTAAATGTCAAAAATAACTTTAATAATGGGCTTTGATATTTTTCTTGATGATACAATAGCCAATACTGACGGTTCATATCAAGAGGAACCGTTAGTATAGCAACACGTTGTTCTTCAACCGCATGCGTTATCGCTCGTTGAGAAATACAAGTAATCCCTAAATCAGCACTGACGCAATTGATGATAGCTTCCGTTGTATTTAACTCAAATGACGTTGTCCACTTATCTAATCGTGGTGAAATACGATTAAGAAAGAATTCACGTGTGCCAGATCCTATCTCTCTTAATACCCATTCTGAATTTTCAAGATCTGACAGTTGTAAATTTTCAATTTGAGTTAACGGATGGTGTGGATGACAGGCAATCACCATTTGATCACTGAGCCAGGGCTGAACAACAAGATCTGAGTGTTGTACTTTGCCTTCAACTAAACCCACATCCAATTCAAATTCTGTTAGTTTATGGCAGATTTGAGCGGTATTTGAGATAAATAATGTTTGATCTCGATGTTGGGTTTCAAGTCTAAAGTCGCGTAATAAAAAAGGGGTTACTTGATTGCCTACGGTATCACTTGAACCGACTTTTAATTGACCAGTTAATGGGCCTGCTTGATCAAATAAATTTTCAATCGCATTTGAACGGGCTAAAAGTTCATCAGCAAGAGGCAATAGTCGTTTTCCTTGTTCATTGATTATTAAGCGATTATTGTTGCGATCAAACAGTTTGTGATCCAATTGTTTTTCGAGTTCAGAGAGCGCCATACTCACAGCTGGCTTTGATAGAAATAATTTTTCTGCGGCGGCGGTAATTGTTTTTTCTTGCGCTACGGTTACAAAAACTTTGAGCTGTTTTAACGCTATATTCATCATTACCTCATTAAAAATACAAGCTGAATCTCGCTCGTCTTTTGGTTAAAGTAATCTTAACACCATTTTAAATATATTCAATTATTATAAACAAAGGTAAACAGGTATACTGCAAGCAACAAAACAATAATTCGCTATTGCTATCATTCAAGCGGAGTAAAAATATGATTGCAGCAACAAAAAGAAAATTAGCTGGCGCACCGACACCTATGGCTGGATTAGCATTAGGTATTGGCAGTATTTTTTGGTGTTGGGAAAATGGTGCCCAACTTCATGGTTATGGACAGATTACCGGTGCGGTGATTGCCGCAGGGATGCTACTCATTTTAATGGCTAAATTTTTAGTGCATCCAAAACTATTGTGGAGTGATTTATCTCATCATGTTGTTGGTAGTGTCGTACCCACATTTGCGATGGCATTAATGGTGGTATCAAAAGCCGTGAGTGTTTATGGCTCGATCACTGTCGGTGTATATATCTGGCTATTTGCGGTTGGACTACATGTTATTTTCTTAGCATTATTCCTTTTCCACCGTGCGCGTGATTTCCATTTACATCATATGGTACCGAGTTGGTTCGTGCCGCCGATTGGTATTATTGTTGCTGATGTGTCATTTCCAGGAGTGGCAGCATTACATCCCCTTGCCTATGTATTATTGATGTTTGGTATGCTTGCTTATGCTGTGATGTTACCGATGATGATTTATCGGTTTATGTTCCGCGATGAAGTGCCTGATGGTGCTAAACCGACCATTGCGATTATGGCTGCGCCTGCAAGTCTATCTTTGGCGGGTTACCTGACTATTACCGCAACACCGTCACCTGTGATTGTTGCGTTGTTAGGGGGAATTGCGGTGTTAATGACAGCGGTTATCTACTTAGCCTTTTTCAGATTATTACGCTTAGAGTTTAGCCCAGGTTATGCGGCCTTTACTTTCCCGATGGCGATTGGTGCGACAGCTTTATTTAAAACCGCGGCTTGGATGAAGAACTATGGCTTTGATGCTCACTATGTCGCTCAAGTTCATGGTTTAGCAACAATTGAATTATATGTTGCCAGTATCATTATTGGTTATGTAGCCATTCGCTATTTAGCTTTTTATCGACCGGTGAGTCGATTATTCCAACGCAGTGAAATCTGTCCACACAACATTTGATAGCAATGGTGCAATAATTTCACGAGTGTCTTGTTGTACCCATAAATGTTGAGTGTGTTGCCCAGTCAATTTGGCTGGGCTTTTTTATTGGTATTTATACAACGTATTGATATTAATTGTGGTGCTTTTGGGTGTTTTTAAGCTGTATTTATTTACAGTATCTCAGTGATGGTAGACAATTTGATTATCTATTTTTCTGCTGTGGAATATCTGCGTGTTCACTGTCTATCATTCAAATCAGCTTGATCTGCTTAAATCATTATTAGTTGAGTTGATCCGCTTACAGCCGTTGGCTAATCCGTTTGAAAAAGAGCAAATTCTGGTGCAAAGTCCAGGTATGTCGCAATGGCTAAAAATGGAATTAGCGACATCATTTGGAGTGGCGGCAAATATAGAATTTCCATTACCTGCGACCTTTATTTGGAAAATGTTTACTCAAGTTTTGGCTGATGTGCCTGAGCGAAGTGCATTTAATAAAGAAGCGATGACATGGAAATTAATGCAGGTATTACCTCAACAGTTTGATCAACCTGAATTTGAACCACTACAGCGCTATTTAGAAAACGATAATGACTCGCTGAAGTGTTATCAACTGTCTGAAAAAATAGCCGATATTTTTGACCAATATTTAGTGTATCGCCCAGAATGGATCCAGCAATGGGAGGCGGGCGAAACCGTCGCAGAGCTTAATGATGAGCATCCGTGGCAACCGATCTTATGGCAAGCGCTTTACGATCAAACTTTAGCCTTAGCACAATCACCGTATCATCGTGCTAATTTGTACGATCACTTTATTGAAACGCTGAACAATTATTCTGGTAATGAAGGTAAGGCGGCGTTACTGGCTGCTGGATTACCACAACGATTGTTTGTGTTTGGTATTTCTTCATTACCGCCACGTTATTTAGATGCCTTGGCCGCGATTGGTGAGCATATTGATGTTCATTTAATGTTTACTAACCCGTGTAAATATTATTGGGGTGATATTCGCGATCGAAAACATCTGGCACGTTTAGCGGCGAGACAGCGAGTACAGCTACAAAATCTCGCCACTACTGATGATGTTGAAGCGTTACTATCGGTACTAAAAGACAACGATCAAAATAATTATGACGATGACATGCATAATGATGTTGTTGGTAATAGCTTATTAGCATCAATGGGGAAACTTGGTCGGGATAATATTTATTTGCTATCAGCCATGGAAGTCAATGAAGTCGATGCGGGTTTTGTTGATATTGAAGCAGATACGTTATTACATGCTATTCAAGCAGATATTTTAAACCTTCAAGATCGTCAAGACGATACTCAACTTGATTCTAGTGAGCATAAATTTCCTATTACATCTGATGATCAGTCGATCACTATTCACGCTTGTCATAGTCCGATGCGGGAAGTGGAAGTACTGCATGATAAATTGCTGGCGATGTTTGAAGCGAATCCAACGCTAAAACCGCGTGATGTGATTGTGATGGTGGCTGATATCAATGCTTACAGTGCCGCAATTCAGTCCGTTTTTGGTAATGCGCCGGGTAATCGTTATATTCCTTTCTCTATTTCTGACCGTACAGCTGAGCAAGAAAATCCGATTTTATTGGCATTTTTGCGTTTACTCACCTTGCCTGAAAGTCGCTGTCATGCCTCTGAGTTATTGGAGTTGCTAGAAGTACCTGCGGTGATGGAAAAGTTTGGTTTTGATAGCATTAGTTTTGAAAAAATCAAACAATGGATTGAAGAAGCGGGTGTTCGATGGGGACTTGATCAACACACTGCCAGTCAATTTGATTTACCTGAACAGCTGCAAAATACATGGCTATTTGGTATTCAGCGAATGCTGTTAGGTTATGCAATGCCACATGATACTGGGCTGTTTGCAGGGATCTCTGCTTATGAGCAGGTACAAGGGTTAAATGCCGAACTTGCTGGGCAATTAGCCGGGTTTATTGATAGCTTAATTGAATACCGCAGTGCGTTAGCGCAATCACAAACGGTTCATCAATGGGCGGAGTTATTACATCAGTTATTGGATGATTTCTTTGCGGTTGAGCTAGAAGGTGAGTTAATTTTAAAATCGATTCGCGATAACTTGCAGCGGTTGCACCAACAATTACAAGATGCGGGTTATCAAGGGCTGATTACACCTGCAGTATTAACACAATATTTGCAAGATAAGCTTTCTGGTGAACGTGTTAGTCAACGATTCTTAGCCGGACAAGTTAATTTCTGTACCCTGATGCCGATGCGTTCAATTCCTTTTAATGTGGTGTGTTTATTGGGAATGAACGATGGGGCTTATCCGCGTAACATAGCCCCTGAAGGGTTTGATCTTATGAATGGTCGTACTAAGGCTGGGGATCGTTCCCGTCGAGATGATGACCGTTACTTATTCTTAGAAGCCTTGTTATCGGCTCAACAAACATTATATATCAGCTATGTTGGGCGTTCGATTCAAGATAATGCCCCTAAAGTACCGTCTGTTTTGGTTAGTGAATTGGTGGAGTATTGCCAACAAGGCTATTGCTGTGCAGGCGATCAACCGCTCGCTGTTGATATTTCTGCAAACAATATCAAACAACAGTTAGTTCAACATCATCCATTAGTACCGTTTAGTCCTAATGCATTTATTGGTGATGATGCCAGTTTTGCGGTTGAGTGGTTACCTGCGGCTAACCGTGATGGTCAGGCAAGTGCGCCATTTCAGCTTAATGCACTTGCGGCTGAACCAATGGCAGATGATCACAATATGATTTTAGATCTTGCGGAATTGCAGCGCTTTTGGCGTTTACCGGTACGCTATTTCTTTAACCGTCGTCTTAAAGTGTATTTTGAAGCGCCAATGGGGTTACTAGAAGACGATGAGCCGTTTGTGCTTAACGGTTTAGAAAGCTATGTGATTCGTGATCAGTTATTGGAATTATTATTAGATGCCAAACTGAAAAATACCGATCCTGATGTCATTTATAATCAGTTTGCAGCAGAGCAGCGTGCTGCGGGTAATTTACCTGTTGCAGCATTTGGCGATTTGGATTTAGCGGCTAGCCGCCAGGCGGTGACAAACTTAACTGAAGTGATTGAACCATTGATTCATGCGCCATTAGCAGATCAAGAAGTGGCCATTACACTGCAAGTAGCAGAGCATAAAGTTGTTTTACAAGGCTGGCTAAAAAAGCGTTATCAGTCAGGTCTTTTACGTTATCGTACTGGCAAAATTCGCCCGCAAGATCTTCTTACCGCTTGGCTTGATCATTTGTGTTTGGCTATATCGGTGCCTGAAACTCAACAGGTTACCCATATTATTGGTACAGATAAGCAGTTTGAATTACAAACGATTGAAGCGCCGCAAGCACTGGCTTATTTACAGCAATTACTTGAACTGTATTACCAAGGTTTAAATCAACCCTTAGCGTATTTTCCTAAAACTGCGATGGCTGCGATACAAGCCCATATCGGCCGTGATGGTAGTTGGAAGAGTGATGAAGAAACCGAACAGAAAGCCCTAACAAAAATGGCAGAATGCTTTAACGATGGTTACTTGTTTGCAGGAGAAGGCAGTGATAATTACATTCAGCGAGTATGGCCACAATGGAATGACGATGTGGCACAAGAAGCAAATCAATTAGCGGCATTGGTACTGCAAGCGGTAGTGGTGAACAGTAAAGAAATTAAGCCAGAATAACGCGGTAGTGAAGTAGTGTGGCCGCCAGCAAATCATTGTTAGTTGTAGGGTGTTTGCTGTGCGGCCACAGGCCCAGAGGTGACCAAGTTTCTGGCGCTGATACTAACTAACCACCGTCGTATAAACCGTGAGTAAGTTCTCACAATATAGGAACACAACAGAATATTAGGTGCCAATATTTACTTATAAGTGTTGGGTCACATAATAACGAGCTAAATTACTGAAATTGAAAACTATCAGGCTAGTGCTGTTGTTAGATATTGCAACCATGGGATGAGTGACACAATGACAACTGAAGTACTAACAAATATTCTGCAACCAATGACGTTTCCATTACATGGTACGCGCTTGATCGAAGCATCAGCAGGAACAGGTAAGACATTTACCATTGCAAGTTTGTATTTACGGTTATTATTAGCGCATGGCAGTGAGGATACTCGGCATCAACAGCAGCTGACCGTGGATCAAATTTTGGTGGTGACTTTCACGGAGGCTGCCACCGCAGAATTACGCGATCGTATTCGTGCTCGTATCCATGATGCGCGATTAGCTTTTAGTCGCGGCATTAGCCGTGATCCTGTTATTGAGCCGTTATTAAATGAATTCTCAGATCATAAATTAGCGGCAACTCTTTTATTGCAAGCAGAACGACAGATGGATGAAGCGGCGATTTATACCATCCATGGTTTTTGTCAGCGCATGCTCACTCAAAATGCGTTTGAATCGGGCAGTCGATTTAATAATGAATTTGTGACCGATGAAAGTCAGCTTAAAAACCTTGTCGTAGCGGACTATTGGCGCAGTAATTTTTATCATTTACCGCCAGCTCTGGCCCATGAAGTTCGTGATATTTGGTCATCACCCACGGCATTATTAAAAGAAATTGGCAATAGTTTAACTGGTGCACCGGTACGATTGTCAGTGGTGGCGATGACTGAATCGTTAGCGCAATTACATCAGCAAAACATTGTGCGTATTGATGAGGTAAAAGTGTTGTGGCGTCAGCATCAAGCAGATCTTGAAGCTTTAATTGCTAATTCTGGGATCAATAAACGCAGTTATACCAAAAAAAGCTTACCTAATTGGATTGAGCAAGTTAGCGCATGGGCTGCGCAACCTACCGTTGGTTATGAACTACCTGATAATTTGATTCGCTTCCATCAGCAGACATTAATTGAAAAAACCGCCAAAGGTGATGCCCCTCAGCATGAGGTTTTTAATGCTATTGCTGAACTATTAGATAATCCGGCTAATTTACGTGAACCATTATTAGCTCATGCAATTGAGCATTGTCGTCAACTATTGGCTGACGCTAAAGCGCGTAAAGGGTGGTTATCATTTGATGACTTACTGACGCAGTTAGGCGCTGCGATTGATAATGATGTCGATGATCTATTAGCCAGTAAAATTCGCGCCCAATATCCGGTGGCGATGATTGATGAATTCCAAGATACCGATCCACTGCAATACGGTATTTTTAGTGATGTTTATCGTCATCATCCTGAATGTGGCTTATTTATGATCGGTGATCCTAAACAAGCGATTTATGCCTTTCGTGGCGCCGATATTTTCACGTATATTCAAGCTCGTCGCCAAGTAACTGATCATTATACATTAGCAACTAACTGGCGCTCTACAGCCAATATGATTGCTGCGGTTAATAGCGTCTTTAAGCAGCCAGACAGTCCGTTTATTTATGATCAAGATATTGAATTCTTAGCCGTTGATCATAGCCCTAACGCGGCTCAACGTAGCTGGTGGTTAAATGGTGAACCTCAACATGCATTGACCTTTTGGTTGCAAGATAGCCCTGATGGTAAGCCAATAACGAAAGGTAATTACCAAACGACAATGGCCGCAGCAACAGCTGCACAAATTCAATATATTTTGACTCAATCACAACAGCAACAAGCGTATTTTTTAGATGGTGAGCAACAGCATGCGATTGCTGCGGGTGATATTGCGGTCTTAGTACGTACCGGTACAGAAGGGCGCTTAGTCCGCGAAGCATTATCCAAACAAGGCATTGCCAGTGTTTATTTATCTAACCGTGATAGTGTGTTTTCAACGCCAGAAGCGGCCGATATTCAACGCCTATTACAAGCAGTATTAACCCCTGAAGACGATCGTATACTACGTGCTGCGTTAGCTTCTGGACTGTTTGCTCGCACAGCACTTGAACTTGATCAACTCAATAACGATGAGAATGAATGGGAAATTGCGGTTAATAGTTTTAAACAATATCGCCAGCAGTGGCAAAAACGCGGTGTGATGCCGATGTTGCGCAGTGTGATGGCCAAAAATAAAATTGCAGAGCGCTTATTAGCCGAAGATGGCGGTGAACGTAAGTTGACAGATTTGTTGCATATTGGCGAGTTATTGCAACAGGCAAGTCAGACGCTAGACAGCGATTATGCCCTGTTGCGTTGGCTAGCTGAACATGTAGCAGAACCAAACGGTAATGCTGATGATCAAGTGATGCGGTTAGAATCAGAACGTAATTTGGTGCAGATTGTGACCATTCACAAATCAAAAGGTTTGGAATACGACTTAGTCTTTATGCCGTTTGTATGTAGTTACCGTGAAGTTGATAGCAAAGGTGAAGTTAAATATCACGATGAAGTGGATAACATCACGGTACTTGATATTGCGAAACAAGCGCCAGCAATAGAAAAAGCTGATCAAGAACGATTAGCCGAAGATCTACGTTTAATTTATGTGGCATTAACCCGTGCAGTTTATGGGTGTTATGTCGGTATGGCACCGATTCGTAATGGTCGTAGCACCAAAGAACCGACAGGGCTGCATCGCTCAGCAATGGGGCATTTAGTACAGAATGGTCAAGCTGGTGGCGTGGCTGCACTTGAATTAGCTTTAGCTAAACTTAGTGAAGCTCAAGTTGCTATTACGGTCGCTGAGCCACCACAACTTCTTGATAGCCAGTGGCAGCCTCAAGATGATATTACTCAAGCTTTGGTAAAACGTCCGTTTTCAACCTCACTTGAACGTAATTGGTGGATGACCAGTTACTCTAATTTAGTCAAACAAGGCCATCAAACCGCCCATGATAGTAGCTTAGATTTGCCTGGTTTTGATATTGATTCAGTACAAAATGTCACCGAAGAGAGTGATGATGGCGAGTTAGAATTAGAGCCGCAATATTCTATTTATACTTTTCCGCGTGGTGCGCGCCCTGGTACTTTTTTACATACTGTGTTTGAAGAAATTGACTTTACTGCTGCGGTTGATTGTCCTGAAACCGTCGCGAAACTAACCGAATTACTGCAACTAGAAAATTATGAATTAGCGTGGCTACCTGTGTTGCAGCAGTTAATTCAGGATGTATTAACTTGTGCGCTTGATGGTGATACGTTGCGGTTAGCGGATAAAAGCGCATCACAACGATTAACGGAAATGGAATTTTTATTGCCGATTGAGATTCTACAATCAGTGGCACTTAATAAGATCATTGCAAAACATGATCCGCTATCAGCTAAAGCTGGTGAGTTAGGCTTTGCAACCGTGAGTGGAATGCTAAAAGGCTTTATTGATTTGGTGTTTGAGCATCAAGGTAAATATTATGTTTTAGACTGGAAATCAAATTATCTTGGTGATGATCCGCAAGTGTATCGTGGTGAGCAACTACAAACTGCGATGCGTGAGCACCGCTATGATTTGCAATATCAAATCTATGCATTGGCATTGCAGCGTTTTTTACGTAGTCGTATACCGAATTACAGTTATGAGACCCATTTTGGTGGCGTGTATTATTTATTTTTACGCGGTATTCAAGCAGGAAGTGACAGTGGTATTTTTTATGCGCGCCCAAGTGAACAGTTACTTGATGAATTGGATTTATTGATGAAAGGAGCGCTACCACATGCTTAAGCGTTTACAAAAGCTCACTCAACAAGGTGGATTACGGCAGCTTGATTATCAATTTGCTAAATTTGTGGCGTTACATAGTCCGCAATCGCAACAAGATCTGGCGGCATTGATGGCTGCATTAGTCAGTTACGAATTAGGTAAAGGCCATGTGTGTGTTCAGCTTGAACAGGTGCGCTCACAGCATTTATTTGGTTTACCAACTCGATTATCAGTAGCGTTAATTGATGGATTGCCCGATCCAAGTCAATGGGCACAATTATTAGTGCAATTTGATGTTGTTGCCAATGTGCAATCACAAGGCTTACAAGCAAGCCCATTAGTTTTTGAACATGGACGTTTATACCTTAATCGTTATTGGCAATTTGAACAAACCGTAGCAAAACGAATTGTGGAAATGGCGACTAATCAAGGTCAAGTTAGCGATAATACACAGTGGCAAGGGCAACAACTGAGCCTGATGCATCAAGCGTTAAATGATTTATTTCAGCCAAGTTATGGTCATCTGTTTCATGCACTGCAAGGTGTTGTTGAGCCTAAGCAACGTCAGCAAATAACCTGTGATTCTTTGAATATTGTAAAACCACAGCAACTTGATTGGACGGTGATTGATAGCATCTTACAACATGCGCTGCAAATTACAGATTTGCAGCCCTTAGATACTTTGGTGCCAGCGAATACGTGCTTAAATTGGCAAAAAGTGGCCGCTGCAATGGCACTAACACGTCAGTTTGCGGTGATATCAGGCGGTCCTGGTACGGGTAAAACCACCACTGTAGCTAAATTATTAGCAGCATTAGTCATGCAAGCTAATGGTGAACATAAACCAAATATTATGCTGGTGGCACCGACAGGTAAAGCCGCTGCTCGATTAACTGAATCGATTGGTTCGGCGATTAAATCATTGGCGGTGCCACAGCAAATTAAAGATTTGATTCCGACTCAATCAAGCACATTACACCGTTTATTGGGCTCGATTCCAAATCGGGTTGAGTTTAGGCATCATAAAGATAATCCACTTCACCTTGATGTACTGGTCGTTGATGAAGCCTCAATGGTCGATTTACCGATGATGGCGCGATTATTAGACGCGATGCCACAAGGGGCTAAATTAATTTTATTGGGGGATCGAGATCAATTAGCGTCAGTGGAAGCTGGCGCAGTGCTAGGTGATATTTGTTCTTTCTCAACTCAAGGTTACAGTGCCCAGCAAGGTCAGTTATTAAGTCAATTAACAGGGTTTGATCTGCACTCAAATAATATTGGTTTAAGTGTGGTGACAGACTGTTTGTGTATGCTACAAAAGAGTTACCGTTTCCATGCCTTATCTGGTATTGGTCAGTTAGCTAAAGCGATAAATCAAGGTAAACCAGCACTAGTAAATAAAGTTTTGCAACAAGGGTTTAAAGATATTCACCATTATCCATTAGGTAGTGAAACGTACGTTGCTATGATTAATCAAGTAGTGACGTTTTATCTTGATTATCTTGATGCAATAAAAAGCGATAAAACACCCGCTGAAGTATTAAAAGCATTTGCGAATGTCAGGTTGTTATGTGCCTTACGTGAAGGTGACTTTGGTGTGGTTGGTTTAAACCAACGGATTGAAAAAGAATTGACCCATCGAGGTCGAATTTCACCCAATGATGAAACATGGTATGTCGGTCGTCCGATTATGATCACCCGTAATGATCACGCATTAGGATTATTCAACGGTGACATTGGCATGACGATGCTTGAGCCTGAGATTGATGCCGATAGTGGGCGACGTCGATTACGGGTTTATTTTGAAATGCCTGACGGTACTATTCGCGGTATTTTACCGAGCCGTATTCCTGAACATGAAGTGGTGTATGCGATGACGATCCATAAATCACAAGGATCGGAATTTGATGATACGCTAATGGTGTTACCTGCGGAGTACACACCTATTTTAACCCGTGAGTTAATTTATACCGGTATCACCCGTGCCAAGTCGCGGTTGTACCTATACGCACCAATGGACATTATTACTAAAAGTGTGCAGGTCCGTACTGAACGTGCCAGTGGGTTAGCGCAATTATTAGTGTAATGTTATTAGCTATATTTTGAGGAACAATGCCAACATTAATGTTGGCATTGTACTTTTTAGCGTGGCGTTATTTTTTGAATTGATCTAACAACCAGTAGCTATGTGGATCGGCGGGAGTCACATGCGGTCCGGTCATAATGAAGGTCGAGATAATATTAATTAACACGACAATAATTGCGAGATAGCAGGCTAATTTACCAATATTTTTGATGCGGTAATTGGTGGTATTTTTCTCTTGCCGCCACAGACATAATAATACGGCGACACCAATAATCGTCATCACAAAAATGACAAAAGCCCATGTATAATAATGCATACCTAAAAGAGGGCTGCCATAACCTAGGTCATTGGGTAGTAAGTGAAGAGATACTTGACGTAGTGCTGCTGTTGCTCCAAACAATGCTCCAAGTAGTATTATGCCGTAATGGGGTTGTTGAGGACCCCAAAGAATATTAAGCATAAAGCCAAACATGACCATCATAAAGCCTACCCGTTGTAGCAGACATAAAGGGCATGGCAATTCATGAAAGACTAATTGAATAATTGAGCCCATCAATAGTATTGCGGTGATTCCAAGTAAGCCTAATATATTGAGTCGATTAATAAGTTGATTGTTCATAAGGCACTTAAATTGAGATTGGAAGGGTGTATACAATATGGTGCTTTAGTAAAATAACACCAGCTACGAATGTGAGTACAAACATGGCATAACTTAGTTTCTTTTTGCCTTTAAGTGCCGTTAGCATTGTTATGAATATGAGACAGAAAACAAAAATACATAGCATGAATATTTACAGCCCTTTTTTGAATAATAATACAGTTGCTGCAGTATACCTTATGCGCATTTATTGGTTGTAGGCTTATATTATGAGTAAAAATAAGATAACAAAAAACGCCAGCATGTTGAGACATAAGCTGGCGTTTGTAATTATGCGTTTATTATTCGTTAGTTAAATAACCAATAAGTAACGGGGTTATCTGGGCACTGGTAAGGACCACATTCAATAAACGTTGATGCTACGTTAACCACGACGGCAAAAATAGCCAGTAAACACACAAACTTACCAAACCCACTCATTTTATAATCGGTGTTATTCCAGTTTTTATTCCATAGTAGCTGTAATACAGCAACACCTACGATGGTAAGACAAAAGATAATAAATGCCCAAGTATAATAATGAATACCAAATATCGGACTACCAAATCCTGGTGTACCGGGAATGACGTGTAATGATACTTGGCGTAATGCCGTCGCTGCGCCAAAAAGTGCGCCGACGATTAATACACCATAGTGACGTTGCTGGGGGCCATAAATGACGTTAAGCATAAAACCAAACATCACCATCATGAAACCTAAGCGTTGTAATAAACATAGGGGGCACGGTAATTCATTGAGTACAACTTGAAGAACTGATCCCATTAGTAAAACAAAGGTGATTCCTAATAGGCCTAATGTATTGAGTAGTGCAACATTTTTATTATTCATGCATCCCCCTTAAAGTAAAATAGACAAGGGATCTGTTGCATGGTGATGGAACCAATACAGTCCCAAAACAACAGTGATAGCGAAAATAATATAACTGGCACTTTTTTTTCCAGTAAACGCGCAGAGCATTGCAACGAGTACAAGTAGAAATAATAAACTCATCATAAGTGATTATTTAACCTTTCTTTTGTATGTATAGTAGTTATTGTTGTTACATTAAGGTGACTAGCTTTAAAAATACCACACATTACTGAATAGTAAATTAACACTTTGTTACAAATTTAATGTTTATTAACTTATATTCGTTATAAGTATTTTAGAGCGACGTTGATAATTATAGAGATCTTTTTTTATAACAGGCAATTGCTCGATATCACATTCATAAAACCCTTGTTCTCTAAACCAGTGCACACTACGGGTTGTAAGAACAAATATTTTATCAATATTAGTATCACGAGCTTGTTGGCATAGTTTATTAAGTAGTAATACACCTCGATCACCATCTCTAAAGTCAGGATGAATTGCCACACAAGCCATCTCTGCCATTTTTTCATCAGGATAAGGATATAGAGCTGCACACCCGATAATGAGGTTATCAAGTTCTATGACGGTAAAAAGTGTAATCTCTCGTTCTAATTGTTCACGGGAACGACGAACTAAAATCCCTTCTGCTTCTAAGGGCTGAATGAGATCTAGAATTCCGCCAATATCATTAATATCCGCACGACGTATTTTCTCTGCATTTGACATTACAATCTGAGTACCAATTCCATCAAGCGAAAACAGCTCCTGAATAAGTGCACCGTCTTGTTTGTAGCTTAATAAATGGCTACGAGGCACGCCGGCGTGACAAGCTGTAATTGCCCCTCGAAGAAAACGTCCAGTGCCACTTTGTTGATCATCATTATTGATTAGTTGTTGCAGTACTTGTTCGGCATCATGCGGTAATAACTCTGAAATAATGTCACCGTTGTTATCAATGACACCTTGCTCTGAACAAAAGCCAATTAACTTATCTGCTCGTAGTCGAATCGCTACCTGAGTGGCAATCTCTTCGGAAGTAAGATTAAAACATTCACCGGTGACTGAACTGGCGATAGGGCCAAGTAATACAATCGATCCTTGTTCTAATTGGCTGGTTATGGCGTTGTTATTGATTCGGCGAATTTTACCACTATGACAAAAATCAATGCCGTCATCGATTCCCAGTGGCTGCGCAATAATGAAGTTGCCACTGATAACATTGATTTGAGATCCCGCCATCGGGGTATTATTGAGACCCATTGAAAAGCGAGCGGTGATATCCAGTTGAAGTTGCCCTGCGGCCTGTTTCGCTATCTCTAGACTGTGTGCATCAGTGATTCTGATCCCTTTGTGATAAGGACTATCATAATGTTGCTGTGCTAGGAGGGTGGTTATTTGTGGTCGAGCGCCATACACCATGACAATATGAATACCTAAACTGTGTAGTAATGCTATATCGTTAACTATGTTGGCAAAGTTGGGATCAGCAATTGCTTCACCACCGACCATGATCACCATGGTTTTTCCTACATGGGCATTTAAATAAGGGGCTGACTGACGAAATCCTTTTACCAAAGGGGTCTTACGTGTATTCACAAGCGATATCCATATCAATGTTTAATTTATAACCAATAAATTAAATCAATTATGGGATTTGCGCAGCATTTAAATGTGATTTAGACGAAATTAATAATAATCATTATACGTGATTAAATATTCATATTAGATAATGGCGGCTCTTATAGTTAATAGTTGATAACACTAGCGGCTGGTGTATTGCTCTAGGTGCTTTTAAAGGAGGTATCGCTACTCTATTAGTATGAAGGAAAAGCACTTTTTAGATAATAATTGCGGTGTTATTGAGCTTATGTTTGGTGTTATTAGTATATTTAATTCTTTCAATGGAACTTTTATTACTCGCTATTAGTCTTAGAACTTTTGACGACACTATGTCATTTATCTGTAGATTCTTTTAAATAATTACTTATTTTCAGATGGTGTTTGTTAGTATTGGCATCCGTTTACTGCTTTTATAAAAGTAAGCGAGCTATCACTTTTACATTTTTATAAAACTTTTATAGGCTTATCTATCGTGTTACGTAAAGCAACAGTTGCAATGATTCTTTTTAGCTTGGTGGGGTGTTCATCTCCAGAGAGTACGACAACGGAAAAACCGAGCTTAGCGACAGCTGGTAATCCGTTAGCACATCAATATTTAGGTCAGCATTTTGATCATGTGTTAAATAAAGTTTCACAAGTTGAATCAAATAAAGCGCATGATTACAGTACGTTTGCTCCACAAGCAAAAATGGTTACTTCACGTTCGCCATCAATGGCACGTAAATTTGAGCCGTTGTATAACCAAGTAGAAAATTGGGCAAAGCACAGTGGTAACCCAAGTACATTAGCTAAATATGGCATTCAGGCTGCACAAATGGGTGGGTCTAATGGTGAAGGTAATGTGATGTTTACTGGCTATTATTCGCCGGTGATTGAATTACGTCATAAACCGACCAGTGTTTTCCGTTATCCAATTTATGCAATGCCAACGTGTAAAGGCCGCTGCCCTTCACGCGAACAAATTTATAATGGTGCATTGGCGGGTAAAGGATTAGTGCTGGGTTACAGTAAATCTATGCTTGATGTATTTATGATGGAAGTACAAGGCAGTGGTTTTGTTCATTTTGAAGATAATAACCAATTACAATATTTTGGTTATGCGGGTAAAAATGGCCATCGTTATGTCAGTATTGGCCGTGTGTTAATTGACCGTGGTGAAGTGCCTAAATCAAAGATGTCACTGCAAGCAATTCAAAACTGGGTCGCTAACCATAGTGAAAGTGAAGTACGTGAACTATTAGAGCAAAATCCATCTTATGTTTTTTTCTCTCCACGTAAAACATTAGATGTTAAAGGTAGTGCGGGTATTCCATTATTAGCCAATGCAGCTGTTGCAGCTGATCGTAAATACATTCCTATGGGATCGGTATTATTAGCTGAAGTGCCACAGTTGGATGCAAAAGGTAACTGGACGGGCAAGCATGTATTACGCTTATTATTAGCACTTGATACCGGCGGTGCAGTGAAGAAGAATCACTTGGATTTATATCATGGAATGGGTGCAAAAGCGGGTACTGATGCTGGTCACTATAAGCATTTTGGTCGTGTATGGCGTTTAGGTCTGAAAGGTACAGCAACTCAAGATCCGTGGTTAATGCCAAGATAAGAGTAATAGTCAAAGAGATCGCTATGGTGATCTTTTTGCTCTGACTGGACAATTGTTTTGAGAGTGCGTATAAAAACGCACTCTTTGTTTATCCACCTCAAGCAGTGTAGAACCAGTATGCGTGAATTAGATACCCCAGCATCCGATAGTTATAACCAACGTTTTGGCGGCACTCGTCGTTTATATGGCAACAGTGAAGTAGAGATCCTTCGTGCTGCGCATGTGTGTGTGGTTGGTATTGGTGGTGTTGGCTCATGGGCAGCAGAAGCGTTAGCGCGATCTGGCGTTGGTGAGCTAACTTTAATTGATATGGATGATGTCTGTGTAACTAATATCAATCGTCAAATTCATGCGCTGACTGGGACTATTGGTCAAAGTAAAATTGAAGTAATGGCCGCGCGTATTCAATTAATTAACCCTGACTGTAAAGTTAATTTAATTGATGATTTTATTAGTCCTGACAACCAAGCACAGTATTTATCAAAAGAATTTGATTATGTATTAGATGCGATTGATAGCCTTAAAGCTAAAGCATCATTATTAGCATATTGTAAAAGTAATAAAATTAAAGTGATTACCATTGGTGGTGCTGGTGGACAAACAGATCCTACTCAAATTCAAGTCACAGATTTAACGAAAACAATTCAAGATCCATTAGCTAAAAAACTACGTGAAACATTGCGCCGTCACCATAATTTTACTAAAAACGCGAAGCGTAAATTTGGGATTGATTGTGTTTATTCAACTGAGCATTTGAAATACCCACAAGCTGATGGTTCTGTTTGTGCTGTGAAAGCGACGGCTGAAGGGCCAAAACGGATGGATTGTGCCAGTGGTTTTGGCGCTGCAACTGTTGTAACGGCAAGTTTTGGCTTTGTTGCGGTAGCACATATAATTAAGAAACTAATTGAAAAACATCGTCAATAAAGATGCTATCTAAGTAGAAGTCAAAAATAAAAAGCGGATCGATTCGATCCGCTTTTTTTGGTTTTATTAATACATATTCTTATCGGCACGGGCTTAGTGTGCAAGCTGCTTGATTTGTTCGACAATTGCTTTTAAACCATTACCACGAGAAGGGCTTAGGTGAGTAATTAAGCCTAAGTCATCAAAGTAGGTATTGATATCAAAAGCATCAATTTCTGCCGCTGTTTTACCATGATAAGCGGCTAATACTAAGGTAATTAAGCCTCGTACAATACGTGCATCTGAATCAGCGATAAAGTAATAGTGATCATCAACCACTTGATGATGTAACCACACTTGTGATTCACAACCGCTGATTTTAAGTTGATCTTGCTTATAGCTGTCATCCAATAGAGGCAGTTTTTTACCAAGCTGAATAACGTTACGATAGCGATCTTCCCACCCTGTTGCGATTTGCATTTGGGTAATAATATCAGTGGTGGTGATCTCAGAGCCAAAAGGGTGCTGAGGAAGCGTCATAGTGATGGTCATCTTATTTTCCTTGGCTGTAACTATAATAAATCACAGGCTTTATGCAATGCTGCAATAAATCGCGCTACATCTTGTTGATCATTATAAAGGGCTAATGATACTCGTAATGTTCCTGTTAAGCCTAGTGCATCTAGCATTGGATGAGCGCAATGATGGCCAGCGCGCAGGGCAATATGTTGTTGGTCGAGTAGCGTAGCGATATCTTGATGATGGACACCATCGACAACAAAAGAAAATAAGCTTGCATGAGGCTGAAGGCCAATAATACGTAGTCCGTCAATATTTTGAATGCCATCTAAAGCTTGTTGACGTAAATTAGCTATGTGCTGTTCTGCGCCTTGGCGGTCGATACTTTGCAACCAGGTAATGGCTGCTGCAAGTGCTAAGCTTCCTGCAACATTAGGTGTGCCCGCTTCAAATTTTCCTGGTAATTCCGCATAGCTCGTGCCACTAAATGAGACTTTATCGACCATTTTGCCGCCGCCATGCCACGGTGGCATCGCTTCAAGCAGTGCTTGCTTGCCATAAAGTGCTCCAATACCAGCGGGTGCATAAATTTTATGCCCTGAAAAGACATAGAAATCAGCATCAAGCGCTTGAACATCAACGCATTCATGTGCGATCCCTTGGGCGCCATCAATCACGACGATTGCACCATATTGGTGAGCTGCAGCTATCATTGATTCAATGGGATTACGAGTACCGGTAACATTAGTGATGTGTGCAACCGCAACAATTTTGGTTTTATTTGATAATAAACTTAGGTAAGCATCGGTATCTAATGTGCAATCTTGATGCATTGGGATTTTTATGACTTTAGCGCCAGTTTGCTCCGCGACCATTTGCCAAGGTACGATGTTGGCATGGTGCTCAAGTTCACTGACTAAAATTTCATCCCCAGCTTGTAAATGAGTGCGGGCATAAGTTTGTGCTATAAGGTTTAAAGCTTCGGTTGCACCACGAGTCCAGATAATTTCTTTTGGACTTGCCGCGCCAATAAAGTGCTGTACGGTTGCACGTGCTTGTTCAAAAGCCAAGGTTGCGTTGGCGGTTAAGCTATGGCTACCTCGATGGACATTGGCATTATAACCACGGTAATAATGAGTTAGCGTATCGATAACAATCGCAGGTTTTTGAGCCGTAGCTGCACTGTCTAAATAAACCGCCCGCGGTGCGACATTTGAATGTTGCAGTGCGGGAAATTGGGTTTGAATTTGTTTGATATCGAATGGTATGGTCATAGCTAGTCACATTACAGAAATTTGAATTATCGATGATGCTAATAAATGCGAGGAAGAGCAAGTGTTGCGGTGATTTTAAACCAATAAAAAAATAGCACTGCGTTGGGGCGCAGTGCTAACAATTACTTTGACGCATAAGTCAAAATACAGGAAGTAAAGAGGTAGATAACTACCTATCCGGCAGGATCCGGACAATATGCAAACACAACATCGTAATGTCAGTTCAGCGGTTAGCCAGAGGGCAAAACACAAAATGTTCATCGACATTACGGAGCGAATGATAGAGTTTATATAGCACTTAAACAATGGACAATTTATAATGTTTGAGATGAAAAAAACTAATGCATTAGAGAGCCTCGAAAACTATGTCAAGACGATTACCCCCGCTTAACTCATTGAAGGTATTTGAAGCCGCTGCTCGGCATTTGAGTTTTACACGAGCAGCAGAAGAACTGTTTGTTACTCAAGCCGCAGTTAGCCATCAAATTAAGGCTTTAGAGGAATTTTTAGGGTTAAAATTATTCCGTCGTCGCAATCGATCGCTACTATTAACAGAAGAAGGCCAAAGTTACTTTCTTGATATAAAAGATATCTTTTCATCTATTTCAGATGCAACAGATAAGGTGCTTGAAAGAGGCTCTAAAGGCGCATTAACCATTAGTTTACCTCCTAGTTTTGCTATTCAATGGTTAGTGCCAAGATTAACCGATTTTAATGAACAACATCCTGAAATTGATGTGCGAATTAAAGCCGTTGATCTTGATGAGGGATCACTGACTGATGATGTTGATGTAGCCATTTATTATGGTCGTGGTAATTGGTCGGGGTTACGCGCTGATAAACTGTATCAAGAGTTTATGATGCCAGTGTGTTCACCAATGCTATTAGTTGGAATGAAGCCATTACGCACTATTGAAGATTTAAAATTGCATACGTTGCTGCATGATACTTCTCGTAAAGAGTGGAAAAACTATGTGCGTCACTATGACGTGAAAGACGTTAACGTAAACCAAGGGCCGATATTTAGTCATTCGACCATGGTATTGCAGGCCGCGGCTCACGGCCAAGGTATTGCATTAGGCAATAACGTTTTGGCTCAACCTGAACTAGAAGCCGGAAGACTGGTGTGCCCATTTGATGAGATTCTGGTGAGTAAAAATGCGTTTTATTTTGTATGTCAGGAAAAACAAGCTGATACCGGGCGTATTCAAATTTTCCGTGATTGGATTTTAAATAAAGCCCGTAAAGAGCAAGAGGATATGCCTGATGTTATCGAAGAAGTGTGAGTATTTAACTAATGGTCCTGATGCTGAAAATGCTATAGCAACGTTTTTATTTGCTCATGGCGCTGGTGCGGGGATGGATCATGCTTTTATGACGGCTGTTGCGGCAGGCTTAGCGGCGCACAATATTCATGTCGTACGGTTTAACTTTCCGTATATGATCAAACGTGCTGAAGATGGAAAAAAGCGTCCACCCGATCGCCAACCTAAATTATTACTCGATTTTCAAACTCATATTGAGCGGTTTGATAATGGTAAGTTAGTCATTGGTGGTAAATCAATGGGAGGGCGAATGGCGAGTTTGATGGTGACTGATATTGCTGCCCAAACACCTCTCGTTAATAACTGTGCGACGAAAGTACGTGGTGTTGCTTGTCTTGGTTTTCCTTTTCATCCGCCCGCAAAGCCTGAAAATTATCGTGGCGATCATTTAGCTATGATCACGGTTCCCACTCTTATTTTACAAGGTGAACGTGATACCTTTGGGGTTCGTAGTGAAGTTGAACAATGGCCATTTTCATCGCAAGTACGTTATCAATTCTTAGCTGATGGTGATCATGTTTTTAAACCCCGTAAAGTGTCGGGGCATACTGAAGAAGAAAATATAGCTGCTGCGATTACCGCATTAGCAACTTTCATTAAGGATTGTGTCAGTGAGTCTTGAGTTAACATCGAAACAACGTCAGCATTCACGACTTATGTTGATGTTTGCTGCTTGCAGCGGCGTGGTGATGGTGGCGTTAGGGGCTTTTGCTGCCCATGGATTAAGCCACCGCCTAGCACCGTATTTACTCGACGTGTTTAAAGTTGGGGTTCAATATCAAGCGTGGCATACCTTAGCATTATTAGCTTGTGGAATATTGTCACGCTTTTTGCCATCAAAAGCGTTATCATACGCGGCGCTGTTTTTTGTCATTGGTATAATTTGCTTTAGCGGCAGTTTATATGCCTTGGCTTTAACTGGCATTAAATGGTTTGGTCCTATCACTCCGATGGGCGGAATATGTTTTATTATTGGCTGGGTGATGCTTGCAATAGCCACCTGGCGTTCAGCTTGAGGGTTCCAACGTGAATCAAGTTTTATTGTACTGTCGTCCTGGCTTTGAAAAAGAATGTGCCGGAGAGGTTCAAGACAAAGCAAATACGCTGGAATTGTTTGGTTTCCCTCGGGTGAAAAACAATTCAGGTTATGTGTTATTTGAGTTTTACCAAGCAGGTGATGCCAATAAATTCATTCAATTGCAGCCATTTTCGCAATTGATTTTTGCTCGTCAAATGTTTGCAACATCAGCAATGCTAACGGGTTTACCAACAGAAGATCGTATTTCACCTATTTTAGATGCTATTGGTGAAGACTTCCCTATTTGTGGTGATCTACGTATTGAAACGCCTGACACTAATGAAGCAAAAGAACTATTGAAGTTCTGTCGTAAATTTACGGTGCCACTACGTCTAGCAATGCGTAAGCGTAATATTCTATACGTTAAAGATAACCACAAAAAGCCAGTATTACATGTGTGCTTTATTGCCCCTGGTTGTTGTTTTGTTGGCTATTCTTACCCACAAAATAACTCACAGTTTTTTATGGGCATTCCACGTCTTAAATTCCCTGCGGATGCGCCAAGCCGCTCAACATTGAAATTAGAAGAAGCATTTCATGTGTTTATTCCTCGTGAAGAGTGGGATGAGCGTTTAGCACCAGGTATGTGGAGTGTCGATTTAGGCGCTTGTCCGGGTGGTTGGACGTATCAATTAGTGAAACGTTCGATGTTCGTTCACGCGATTGATAATGGCACCATGGCACAAAGCTTAATGGATACTGGCCAAGTTAAATACCATGCAGTTGATGGCTTTAAATATGAGCCAGCACGTAAAAATATTACGTGGATCGTCTGTGACATGATTGAAAAACCAGCGCGTGTGGCACACCTTATGGGTGAATGGTTAATTAAAGCATGGGCGAAAGAAGCTATTTTTAACCTGAAATTGCCAATGAAAGGCCGTTATGATGAAGTACTACAAGATATTGAAAATCTAAAAGTATTGCTGATTAAAAATGGGGTTAAGTTTAAGCTACAAGCGAAACATTTGTATCATGACCGTGAAGAAATTACGGTGCATATTCAACGCTTAGATAATCGCTCTGCATATTAATTTGTAGCGAGTGTAGCGGATTATTATTAACGCCATCCTTACAAGGGTGGCGTTTTTTATGGTCGGTATTTGTTTGTATTATTAGCGTTACCGCTAAATTAATCCTGATTTAGTTCGTTGTAACGAATATCTTGTAGATTAAAACCAAGTTCTAAATCAGTTTTTAAACTTGCAACCGCTTTTGATGCTCGAGCTGTTTCTTCATTGCCAGTGATTTTCTTTTGCCATTTAGGAGCAAGATCGGTTGCGGTTAGAATGGTCTCAAGGTTAGGGTAGAGATTTAATAGTTCTACCGCCGCTTTAGGGCCGATGCCTGCAATTCCTGGAATTTTACTGGAACTGATACCAGCTAATCCCCAATAGTCAGTTAGCAGCTGTGGTTTGACGCCATATTCTTTTTCAATAAAAGGGCTATCAAGCCAGCGTTGTTGAAAGTAATCACGAATACGTAAGGTGGGTTGTAGCAACTGACAATACCCTTTGTCGGTTGAAACGATAGTGACTTGTTCACTGCGAGAGGCGACTTTTAATGCCAAAGTTGCGACTAAATCATCCGCTTCATCGCCATCAGAGAGTAACGAATCAATACCTATTGCCATAAATGCATCTTGAATGCTGTCCATGCCGGCTAATAGTTCTGGCGGCATTGGCTTACGGCCTTCTTTGTAGTGTGGTAGTAATTCTGCGCGCCAACCACGATCATCACTATTATGGTCAAACACTGCCACGATGTGACTTGGCTTGGTACTATTAATGATTTTTTGTAATGCCTGACAACACACTTTAGCAGTGTTATCGATATCGGGCAGCCCCGGTTGCGCAGCATGGACGCGACGAATAAGGTTTAATGCATCAATAATAACAAGGTGAATAGCCATAAATAAATTCTATTTAGATGAATAAAAGGAGCGCTTAGGCTCCTTATTGTACGCAAAACTATGATCAAATGACGATATTATTTTTTAGGCTCGTGGCTATTAATGATTTCATAACACGGTTCGTATTTACTACCGGGTAATTTCATTCGTTGTTGGTCCACAAAATTTTTGAGTAGCTTATCCATGCGTTGCATCAAGACTTTATCACCATCAATTTTAAAACGGCCATAACGTTCGATTTCATGAATGCCTTCTTCTTTAACATTACCCGCCACAATACCGGAGAATGCTCGACGTAAATTAGCTGCGAGCTTTTCTTTAGGTTGATCCATGTGTAAATCTAAACTTGCCATGGCCTTATGTGTCGGTGCGAATGGCATTTGGAAATCTTCAGGAATTGTTAGCGACCAGTTAAAACAATAAGCATCACCCGTGGCTAAGCGGTGTTCTTTTACGCGTGCCATTGACGCTTTCATTACTTGTGCGACTTCAGCAGGATCACCAATAATAATTTGATAATGCTGCGTTGCAGTTTCGCCTAACGTGTCTCGAATAAAGTCATCCAGAGTGCGGAAATAAGCTTCACTTTCTTTGGGGCCCGTGAGGATCAATGGCAAGGGTTGTTCTGCATTATCGGGATGCATTAAGATCCCTAAAATATACAATAGTTCTTCTGCTGTACCTGCTCCACCTGGGAAAATAATGATGCCATGGCCCACGCGCACAAAGGCTTCTAGGCGTTTTTCTATATCAGGTAAAATAACCAATTCATTGACTATTGGGTTTGGTGGCTCTGCTGCAATAATTGATGGTTCAGTTAAACCAATAAAACGGCTGCCTGAGTAACGTTGTTTTGCATGACCAATAGCGGCACCTTTCATTGGTCCTTCCATTGCGCCCGGTCCACAACCAGTACAGACATTAAGTTCACGCAAACCTAGTTCATTGCCGACTTCACGAGTGTATTGGTATTCAATTGGGTTAATTGAGTGACCGCCCCAACACACGATAATATTAGGATCTTCACCTGCATGCAGGGTGTGAGCATTGCGTAACAGGCTAAACACAAAATCAGTAATATGAGGCGCACTCGCCAGATCAATATCATTTCGACGCGCAATATGCATATCGACATAAATGATATCGCGCAATACTGAAAACATGTGTTCTTGAATACCGCGAATAATACGACCATCAACAAAGGCGTGCTCAGGTGGATTTACAAGCTCGATTTTAATACCACGTTCACGACGCAATAAATTAATTGCAAAATCGAGGTGTTTCTCAAGTAATTCTTTGGAATTATCAGTGTGACTACCTGAGTTTAAAACCGCCAGTGAGCAGTTACGGTATAAGCGATATAAATCACTGGATGCTGTTGCTTTTAGACTGTCGGCTTCTATTTGTGATAATAGGTTCATAGCGCCGATAGGGCTGATATGCGTAATCATAATAACCTCCCTGGTAATGATGAAACAGCATGTTCATTTATTAAGACAAGGCAGAAGGCAAGGTGTATTCACTACAGGACTGGTGCAAAAATCAAATAAAGAACAGTAAGATAAATTATTCTATATTGTTACCATACACAGTGATTTTCTCTTTGACCAGTAAATGATAGGAATAATATAAGCATTGAACGATGAAATGAATATAGGGTAAGGGTCATTGATCTTGATGGATAATGGTGTTGCTACGCTGGGCTTGGCTGTGACGTAAGGCGGTTTCAATACGCTGGATAACATTTTTAGGTGTATCGTGATTGTTGAAAAATGATGTGCAGATAGACGCAGACATTGAAATACTCTGGCTTTTAAAATGTAATGGTAATTGAGTGATCGCTGTTTGAATATCGTTCATTAATTGCTGGCATTGTTGCTGATCAATATCTGTCATTAATAATATAAAGGCATCTTCACTAAAGCGAGCAATAAAGTCTGTTGGGTTTAATTGTTGGCTAATAGTTTGGGCAATAATTTTAAGTGCCTTGTCGCCTGCATGATGCCCATAGTCATTATTTAATTGGGTAAAGTTATCGATATCAATCAGCACTAAAAGTAATGGGTTTTGATAGCGTAACCAGCGTTGGTATTCGTGCTCGATACGATCATTAAATGCGCTGCGATTATAGGTTAAGGTTAACTTATCTCGAAAAATATTTTGTTCTTGCTGACTTAATCGTTGGCGATAGCTATACGTTTGTTGTTGTAACTGCTGCACTTTATGATCGTTATGATTTAGCTGTTCTATTAACGCTTGTTCTCGTTGTTCTAATTGATTATTACGTAGTGCTAATTGTTGTAATTCATGGGTGATTTTTTTCCATGACGAAACACTGTCTTCTGGTGAGGGGATAATATTAATTTCTTGATTAATGTTAGAGACAAGCGTGGATATACCACTATTAAAATCACGTCGATGTTGATGTAAAACAGAAAAAGAATTGGCAGTTTTGGCGGTGTTTTTTTGAAGTGAAGCTAAATCGCCATTAAGTGTATTTAGAAATCGCTGCGATGCATAACGCTCATTATGAGTACCCGAGACAATAAGGCGCAAAACTTGAACTAATAAAGCTAATAGTGTTGATTGATCGACACCTTGCACTAATTGATTTCGAATAGAAAATAACTGCTGACCTTGCTCATTAGTAAAGTCTATTTCGGTGATAAGTTGTTGTAATTCTGCTACTAATTCAACACTAAAGTGATGCAGGTTCTCATTCGTCAACGAGGTTTTATTATGGGTGGCCGTTATTAATTTAATGCTGCGTTCATACAGTTCCAGTAAACGAACGATACGTTGATGATTATCTAATAACGTTGTCGGTTGTTGGTTGAAAAGATGATCTAAATCTCGTTGTAATGATGCAGGTAAATCTTGGTGTTGTATCAGAGTTTGACCCCGTTGATTTATCTGCTGTTGTAAATGATGGTTTTGCTGTTGGATTATATCTGCCTGTTGAATAACAAGTCGTTCAACAATTGCTAATCGTGGAATAAGTCGACTGATCTCTAGAGGCTGTTCAAGATCGTGGGTTATGGATTGCAATGTGTTGTCGAGTTCATTATCAAGACCTCGACAAGCAATAGTTAAGCGAGTGATCAGACGTTTTAATATTACAACCTCACGACGCGATTTTAGGTTGGAATCACGGTAAGAAAGTTGAGCACGGTCTAATTGTTGTTTTAGAGTATTAACTTCAGCAACAATTTCACTGATATCTGTCATTGATTAGGCATCTACTTTGGTACGCTTAAAAGTCATTTAATTCATGATTTTACTATTATTTTTTAAATATGCTATCAAAAATAAAATACAATGGTTAGTGAAATTTTACAAAGTTATGAGTCATTTATAGATTTAATTGATATCTTTGTTAGGATTGTGATCGTAGTTCCAGATTATTTCACTATTGGTTGAACTACGCACTTTTACTAGTCCTTTTTCTATTCCTTCAATACAAGAACGACGAATGTTATCACTGACAAAACTGGCTGCAGGGGCAGCATCAATTGCAGATAAATGCACCCAGTGACTGCCTGAGTGTTTATTATTAAGGCTAATACCAGCATCAACAGTCATCAATAAAATATCAATTAATTCTTGGTCATTAATGGCGGTATATGAGCGTGGCAAGAATGGGTATTCTGCCATACCTATTTGTAGTGAATTTTCGATATTTAATGGCTGTGTATAATTATCAATTAACTGCTGGATCGAGTCTGCAAGTTGCTTTGGATCACAACTTAAGCGTGCATTTGGCTCAATATATAAAAACATAGCATCGGAAAAGTGATAAATACGAGCGGGTTCTAGTACTTGCTGTTGCAAATAATTACCAAATTCTTTTTCTGCGGCAAGGCCTTGTTGGTAGCCTTTCTCTAACGATATATGTTTTAAAAATGATACTTCAAATAACGCGAAGCGTAACCGATCACTTAGTGGTTCATTAATAATTTCACCAAGATGCCATTGTTCAAAGTTGGCACTGCTCTGTTGAAGTGAGTTAGCGAGCCGTGCATTAAGCATGCGCAGATTACGCAAACCACTACGCGGGTGAGTATAGTAATCTGTGGTTAATTTAGTGAGTTGCTGTTTTAATTGTTTATTAATATGCTGGCGACGCCATAGTAGCAATAACATAATCACTAACCCTCCCATCAAGGCTAAAGATATTTGCTGTTGCTTATAGAGTGCATTTTTATTGGTGAATTGCTCACGTTCCATTTCTTCAAGTTTTAGCGAGCGTTCCATCATTTTTTGTTGTTGTTTAAAGACTTCAGTATTACTTTTGGTCGCGTTTTTTTGTTTGCCAACATACAGTTGTTCGTAACGACGTTGACTAAGCAAAGCGTTGTAGTAGTCATTTTGTTTTTCAAACGCTTTCGATAATATTGATTCACCCATTAATTGTAAATTTGTAGCACCAATACGACTGGCTGAAATTAATCCTGCTTGTAATGAGGTAATAGCATCATCTAACTCACCTTTTTCGAGCTCTAATTGCCCTTGTAAAATTTGGCTTTCTGCGACAATATTTTCATTACCACTTTGAAGGGCAAGATTGCGGGCCTGAACGATATATTGCTCGGTTTTAGGGTAGTTATATAAATGCAAATAAACCCGTGCGATATTTAATCGTAAGCTTGCAGAACGAACATCATGTTGCAGCTGGTTCTCTTGGTCAAGAGCATTAAAATAATGTACTAAAGCAAGGTTATAGCGCCCTTGTTGTTCATAAATAGAAGCAATTAAGGTCAGTGTTTTAGCTAATTGCTGAGTACGTTTATAGCGCTCAAAAAACTCACCAGCTTGAGTGGCATGTTCTAAGGCCTTATCAAATACATGACGCTCTTCAAACAGTTGCGCTAATTCGTAATTGGCACGTGCAATTTGGGGTTGATCTTCATTTTCAACTGCAAGCCAGTAGCCGCTTAATAAACGATCAAGTGCCATATCATAATGGCGATGATGCAAATAATGTTGGCCTAATGTGAGCTGATAATTAATCGTTTCATCTTTGTCGTCAAAGGCGGCTAAATATCCTTTGGCCTTGATAAATAATTTTTCAGCCGCTTCATCATTACCTAAGCTAGACTCAATTCGCGCCCGTAACATCAATGATTGATATTTTAATTCTTGTAGTTGGCTGGTGAGTTTTACGGGGGGTGAATGTTTCATATCAACACTGAGAGTGTTAAGCATTTTTAATGCAGTTGCACTGTTACTTAAATTAACCCAATAAAATTGTGCTAATAAAATACGACTTTCAAAGACACTGAACATAAATTTATTACTAAAGGCTGTTTTTTCAGCTTTTTTAATAACACTAATGGCTTGTTCTGGTCGTTGTAATAGAGATAACGCTTGTGCTTGCAGTTGAAGAGCATTAACGGTGTTAAGTGGCGTTCTTGTTGAATGATCTGCTTCACCATTAAGGTGTACGCGAGAAGGATCTTGCGGTGGGCTAAGACGTCGTTGTTCTAGGTAACTTTGAGTTATAGTGAGCGTTCGCTCTGGCTGGTTAACCAATAAATTGTGCGCTTCTGTGAGGATCGGCGAACTATAAAGTTTGGCTTGAAGATCAAATGAAGTTGTTAGTAATACTAACCCAGAAAGAAATAGGCCACGAAAAATCATATAATCTCAAAACAGCACAATAACACACAAGATAGTATTGATTTTACGGAGTAAATATATCAAGTCCAGCAAAGTAACGGTTTTTGCCGGACTTAATGTTGAATTCGTCGTTAGGATCTACTTACTGACGTGCGAGACGGAAATTATCACTTGGCGTTTTACCCATATTAGTACGGTATGGATTAATATCTAAACCACCACGACGGGTATAACGTGCATAAACCGTTAATAATTCCGGCTGACAGAAACGCATAATATCGTTAAAAATACGCTCAACACATTGTTCGTGGAATTCATTGTGGTTTCGGAATGACACGATGTAACGTAGTAATTTTTCACGGTCGATACGGTTACCTTTATAAGCGATACGTACGCTACCCCAATCTGGCTGATTAGTGATTAAGCAGTTTGATTTTAGTAGGTGACTATGAACAATTTCTTCTACGACGTCGTTGTTATCAGCTGCACTTTCAAGATATTCAGGCTTAAAAGCATAGTCATTAATTTCAATATCTTGATCGTCAATGCATTCACCAAAGAAATTAACAATAGGTTGCTCATTAAAATCCGTGAGAGGCTGAATGGTGACATCTACATCTTCGCCTGCACAACGTGATAAATCAATTTGTAGTGTATCTGCAATATCTTGCCAGCTATCAAAACGAGTTTGATTAAAACTGTTAAGGTATAGTTTGAATGATTTTGATTCGATAAGATTAGGGCTTGATGCGGGTAAACGTACTTCACCAATCGCAACTTGTGGTAAGCCTTTATTATTGAGCCAAGATAATTCGTATAATGTCCAAATATCATAGCCAGTAAATGGCAGTGCATCATCGCTGATATTAATATCGGTACGGTTTAAGCTTCTTGGCACAGGTTGCAGTAATGATGGATCATATTGATCTTTATACTCTGTCTTTTTGCCAAGGGTTAAACCTGCTAATTCTTTAGCGTCTTTATATTTACTCATACTGTCTATGACACTCTTGGATTAGAATAGATGTCCGTCGAAACGGTTTAAACCTAAAGTTTACTGAATCTTTTATGAGGTTGCGAATGAATCATCCTGTTACCTGCGCTTTATCTGATTTTTCTGCTCGTTATTTACAAGCATGGTGTGATGCAGATCGCGGTTTTCCCGAAAGTGAACATTTAGTGGGTCTTATCTCACCCTGTGTTATTGCAGATGATGGCCAAAATGTAACTTGGAAACCCATTCAACGTCAGCCTATTATTGGTTTAGATGGTGTTGAAAAAGGCATGGATTTATTACTCCATAGTGATATCAATGCGTTTTATGGATCACAATTTAGTGGTGATATGGGCGCAATGTTTGGTGATTTATCGTTAGATTTATTACAAGCGTTTAATGACGATGATATTGAACGTTTACAACAAAATATTCTTGGGCATTTGGTGACTCAACGTCGAATGAAGCTGAAACCCACGGTCTTTATTGCGGTTGTAGATGATGAATCACAAGTCATTTCTATTTGTAATTTAACCGGACAGGTAGTGTTAGAGACATTAGGTAAAGATATTCGCCAGCCATTAGCTGATGATGTGGCGACATTTTTACAGCAATTACAACCACTAGTGACTGAGGTATAACACGTGTTTGTTGTTGAGTTACAATTTGAATGTTTTGATAATACGACCTTATCGCAAGTTGATACCGCTATTAATGGTTTAATGGACGCGTTGCGCTATAACGGTCAAGCGCTTGGACGTGAATTCCCTGTTGTCATTGATGATGGTATTTTTCGAGTGAGGGTCGTGTGCCCTGAAAAAGAAAGTCTTCATTTGCGTTTTAATAGCCCGCAAGTCAATCAATGTTATGAGCAATTAACGAATGCGTGTTTGCTTGCGCCTAAAATAAAAATACTAGGGGTTGATCTTAATTCAGATTCGGTTGCTGAAAGTTTTTCACCCTCATGGCAAGTGCTTTATACCACTTATGTTCATAGTTGCTCACCACTTCGGAGTGGTGATACGTTGTTGCCGATTCCATTATATCAAACAGGGGCAACGACAAATGATGATTATAAAGCGATCATCAAATGGCAGACTGAATGGCAAGCTTTTGATGAAATTCAAATGGCCATTAAAAGCCCAGCGGCGGTGGCAATGGCATTGGCTGAAATTGGTGATGTAGACAGTGAATTGTTTGTGCGTGGGCGTGATTTATGTCGTCATATTGAAATTACTACTGAGGTACCAACGTATTATTATCAGTACCGTGTTGGCGGTGAAAGCAAAGCGGCTGAATTAGAGCGTCGATGTCCAAGTTGTGGCGGAGAATGGCGAGTACCAGAAGCACTGCATGGTTTATTCCATTTTAAATGTGATCGGTGCCGAATTGTGTCTAATATGTCGTGGAATTTTCAGTAAGAATGTTAAAAGCACCTTCATAATTTAGGTGCTTTTTTATTATTAGCGATCAGCTTCTAGTCGCGCTAAACGGGTTGAAAGTGTCAGCACTTGTTGTTCAAGCTGTTCGAGACGTTGTTCCGTTGTTAATACCTGCTGTTGCTTTTCTATACGCGGTACTTTGGCGTTTTTCTGCCAAGCTTGTAATGCCTTTATGATGACTGGAATTGGTAATGGTGTAGTGAGGCGCGCCTTAATTAATGCTGTTGATGGTTGTTTATTTTCAGCAATTAAACTTGTTATTACTTGTTCTATCTCTTGAGTGATGGCTGACATCATAGTTCCTTGATAAATATTGCGCTTATTTTCGAAGTAAAGTATCTAATTGATCAATCACTTCACACCAATCGGCATCTTGTTGTTGTGCTTCATTAATAAATTGTTGTTGAGCAAGAGTAAAAAAGGCTGCATCCGCTAATTTTTGTGATGGCGTTAATGAATGTGTGTGTAAAAAATATTCAATAAATTCAGTTGAATTTTCTAAACCTAATTGACTGAATAAATTAGCCAAATTGTGGTTGAATGCTTCCATTTTCGCTCCTTATTTAGCTAGGTATTCTCTTTATATGAGTATAGTGGATATCAGTGTAAATAGTCACCTCAGTCAAATTGCTAATGCCGTTGTAAGAGATCTCTTACAACGCCGTGAGAGATTGAGCGTGTTATTAGTGGATATTACTACATGTTAAGTTTCATGTTATTGAAATTTAATGATTATTATTATTTTTGTTCGAGTGGAATGAAAATACATATCAAAAAGTGTTTAAGCATAGATTGTTAATAATAAAGAAAAGCGTAGTCTTAATGGTGTCGAAGGATACGACATAACGGAACAGGAAAGCGCCACGGATACAGGCAGTCTCAGGATGAGATACTGGTAAATTAGGATGATTTATCAGACATGGAATGTGAAGGGAACACCGTAGGATGCGGTTTAAGATAAGTAGGATGCTTATCTGTCAGGAAGACTAGGATAGCTTCAGGACGAAGTAAGGAACACCTCTAGGATTGAGGCATAAAGGATCGCTTCAGGATGAAGTAAAGGACACCTCCAGGAAGGAGAGGAGAGTCAGAACAGGATGTGATGACGGGTTAGGATAGCCAATGGAACAATTTCAGGAAGAAGTATAAAGGACAATGCTGACGGAACACAGCAGTCAAGGGATGGAAGCAGGGAGCAACATAGTAGCTGGATTGCTGCAAGTAAGACCTCAGGGCGCGACGAAAGTCGCGCCCTCTCTTTTTTTTGGAAGAAAAATAATCTAATCAGTTATCGTGATAAATTTGTTTTGATTATTTAAGACCGACTTGTTTTTATTCGCACCTCGCACCTCGCACCTCGCACCTCGCACCTCGCACCTCGCACCTCGCACCTCGCACCTCGCACCTCGCACCTCTATCTATCTGTATAATAACAATATTTTACTTTATGTAAAAAAGTATGATAAATAATGAATGGTTTTTATCTATTGACTGTGTGCGAGATCTCTTACAAGTGTGTGGGAGATAAGCATGATATAAATGCTTATATAATTACCATTTCAACCTAATTCATTGTTATTTATCATGTTATTGTTTATTTTATCTTGGCTTATTAAAATTTAGTAAAAAAGATATTTTGTTCTATATAGGATTTAATCGGTAATTCACATAATATTAATGGTGTCGAAGGGAACCGACAAACGGAACAGGAAAGCGCCACGGATACAGGCAATCTCAGGATGAGATATTGGTAAGCTAGGATGGTTTATCAAACATGGAATGTGAAAGGAACACTGTAGGATGCGGTATTAAGGTAAACAGGATGTTTATCTGTCAGGAAGGCTAGGATAACTTCAGGACGAAGTAAGGAACACCTCTAGGATTGAGGCATAAGGGATAACTTCAGGACGAAGTAAGGAACACCTCTAGGATTGAGGCATAAGGGATAACTTCAGGATGAAGTAAAGGACACCTCCAGGAAGGAGATGAGAGTCAGAGCAGGATGTGATGACGGGTTAGGATGGCCAACGGAACACCTTCAGGAAGAAGTATAAAGGACAATGCTGACGGAACACAGCAGTCAAAGGATGGATGCAGGGAGCAACATAGTAGCTGGATTGCTGCAAGTAAGACCTCAGGGCGCGACGAAAGTCGCGCCCGCTCTTTTTTGTGTTATTCACAAAGCTACTTATTAAATTACTGTGTGTTAAATTTGATTCTTTGTTGATGACTTGTTTTTATTCGCACCTCGCACCTCGCACCTCGCACCTCGCACCTCGCACCTCGCACCTCGCACCTCGCACCTCGCACCTCGTATTATAATAAATGAGCGTTTTTCTACTTGTTTTGTAAGAGATCTCTTACAAGCTTGTGGGATAACTTCGTTATTTGGTCTTACTCATGCGGCTTGTTATTTATAAAATCATTTAATATCATAATCTTATGTAATTATGTTTATTTGTTAAAATTAATATTAAATAATTAATGGGGTGTTTAATGTTGCGTCATTTTTGTGGTAAGGTAAGATATTGTCATCAGCTGGAGCTGACAAGGATTTAGGAATAGCCACGGAATTGGCCGCTCAGGATGAGCACATAGATGGTGCGGATTACCATCTAGCTAGGATGCATAAGTCTCTCTAGGATAGAGGGCTATAGATAGGATATCTATTTGTCAGGATGACAATATTCTAGGATGGAATTGGGACAAATTTCATGATGAAGTTAGGATGACTTCTAGTGGAGTAAAGGACACCTCCTTCACGGAGAGAGAGTCAGTAGTGGATATACTGATGGGTCAGGGATTACCGAAGAATGACTTCTAGGATGAAGTTAAGATTTACCTGGGGATTTGTATATCAAGGATTGATAGCAGGGAGCACTACAGTAGCTGGATTGCTGCAAAGTAATATCTAAGGGCGTGACAATATTTATTGTCGCGCCCATTCTTTTGGGGGGCGAGAAAAAGTTAATAATCGCAGCCTTCAGGAATACGGTGCGGCGGCACATAAAAATAGCTTGCACGTAAACGTTTCATTTCAATATAGCCTTGATAGACATCCATACCATCAGTTGAAAACTCAAACACAAATACTGTTCGCCAGCCCCATTCTCCATGATGATCTTTGAGTTTTTGTTCACCTCTGGCAAAGCTGATCATTTGTAAGCCCATATTTTTACAACGCTGCTCAATGTAATACTGTGCTAATTCAGTTTGGCGCCGTTGCTGCCAAAATAAGAAGCCGATAATAGCAATAATTAAAATACCGAACAGGTTATCCATAGAGTAAAAATCCCTTATAAACAATGAATGCGATTAGTGATTATTTTTAGCATGTTGTTGTAATTTTTGAATGGCAGTGATCAGTGCTGGATCTGCTTGACCATGAAGTATCTGTAACATGATTCCACGTAATAATGGTTGCATGACTAAATCAGTAAATAGTTGATTAAACAGTGTCTGATCTTGAGTTTCAGCTAAACGTAATAAAAATAATGAGGCGATATCTATATCAGTAAAACCACTCCAACAACGACCAGCTATAGCAATGAGTACCTCTCGGTGACATAACGACGGTTGATGCAAAATAGTCGTTAGGGTTTGCTGTAATTGTTGTGGTGCACTACCTGCAAGGGCACGTACTAACGCTGATATCAAAAATAAATCGGGTTGCTGTTGTTGGCATTCTAGCGTTAAGCGTTCCGTTATACGTTGCGTTAACGATGCAGGAATAGGGCAATGCTCAAGGCAGCCTAGTAATGCATACAGTGGCGTCATTGGAAGATGGTTTAATGCTTTACGTAACGAGGTTACGTTATTGTGTTGTGATATACGAGCACAGATATCAGCTAAGCCTTGTAGACCTACGTGTTGCCATTGTAACCAATCTTGTTGGCCTGATAAGTAAGCTTGTGCATCGGCATAGTATTGGCTAGGCGGTAGGTTAAGTAATACTCGTAATTGCGCATTAAATATCGCCATTTTGTCATCATTGGGCTTAAACGTATAAGGGTTGTTGGCAAGTTTTTGTTGCTCATCTTCGGTAGGGGTACTGTTTAAACTTGCGCCCATAGCCTCAATGACATATTTAATAAAATCACCAACAGCCGCTTGTTTTAGTAACCCTCGTTCATCCAATGGTAAGCGTAAAAACCATACCCAAGGCGGTTGTTGATGCTGCCAAAAGGAAATCGCAATATGGGCATGTTGCTGAAGTGGCCATGGATAAGGCTGACGGTTTTCTTCAACCGCTTTAAATTGGTCGCTATCAATTTCATTTACTCGACGACCTAAATCAAAAATATTGTAACGACAACCTGCGTTATCAAGCAATTGGGTTAAAGTATGAAAGGTTTCCATGGACATAATAAATAAAGCTCCTTCAATTTAGCTTGTTAGTTTAAGTGATCGTATTAAGTCAGCATACCTGTGAATAGATCGCTAATCACCATAATATAGTTGGGGCTGTTGGGCCAAAATGCTATCCTGCGCCGTTTTTATTATCAATAAAAGAGGAGTTATGATGGATAAATATCATCAAAGTCAGCAATTACTCACTCAATTAGAAAATATTCTACAACATCATCAATATTGGCAGGAGGTTGCTCCTGATCCACAAGCATTATCGAGTACAGAACCTTTTGCGATTGATACTTTAGATTGTCATCAGTGGCTTCAATGGATTTTTATTCCTAAGCTACGTTATTTAATCGTGCAACGCTTACCATTGCCGACTCAATTTGCTATTTCATCTTATGTAGAAGAAGCAATGAAAAACCAAGTTGGTGCAAGAGATATTGTGGCGACAACACGTGAAATTGATCAATTATTTAAACTTTAAGTGGGCATAATGGAACTGGAAATTTTATATCAAGATGATGTGTTTATTGCTGTTAATAAACCCGCGGGTATGTTGGTGCATCGTTCTTGGTTAGATAGCCATGAAACTGTCTTTGTGATGCAAACATTGCGCGATCAAATTGGTCAGCATGTGTTTCCATTACACCGTTTAGATCGACCAACATCTGGGGTGCTTTTATTTGGCTTATCCAGTGACATTGCTGCGATGATGATGCCTTTATTTGCGGGTCGAGATGTACATAAAACTTACCACGCGATTGTTAGAGGCTGGATCAAAGAAGCGGCAGTATTAGATTATCCGCTTAAAGTGATGTTGGATAAAATTGCTGATAAAAAAGCGACTGAAGATAAAGAGCCTCAAGAGGCGATAACGGCTTATGCGCCATTAGCGACAGTTGAAACAGACATTGCAGTAGGGCGTTATGCAACCAGTCGTTATAGCCTAATTGAGCTAAAACCAGAGACTGGACGTAAACACCAATTACGCCGTCATATGCATCATTTAGATCATCATATGATTGGTGATGTTAACTATGGTGATGGTAAGCATAATCGTATGTTCCGTGAGAACCTTGATTGTCATCGTTTGATGCTGCACGCATCACGATTACAATTTAAACATCCGTTAACTGGTGTTGAGCTTGATATTCGTGCTGATGTTGATGATGTTTGGTTGCATGTTATGACAACCTTTAATTGGTCACCGTCATTACTTTTACATGCATAATATAAAAAGCCTTCAATGATGATCAATGGGCGATAGCGCAAACTTATCAGCTTAAATTTACGTCAGCACTTGCTTTTCTTTAGTGTAATTGCCAGATTGGTAATAGTCCCTTATTGAGGACGTCTGACAGCAAAGGAGAGCGGACAATGAATAAGTTAGGCATATTTGTAGGCTCTGTATATGGTGGAGCAGAAGAGTTGGCAGAAGCATTAGCCGCAAAATTAACCTCGGTGCCCGTTGAGATTTTCTTTGACTCAACACTAGACGATTTTATGGCTTATGATGCTGATACGGTGTTAATTATTAGTTCGACGACAGGACAGGGGGAGATCCCTGAGAACCTATTACCATTATATGTGGCACTAAAAGATCAATTTCCACTATTACCTAAGCAACATTATGGTGTAATTGCGTTAGGTGATTCTAGTTATGGGGAAGATCGTTTTTGTGGTGCAGGACGTCAATTTGATGCGCTACTAACCGAACTCAATTCAACATCGGTTCAACCACGGTTAGATATTGATGCTGGCGTACATTTTGAGCCGTTAGACGTTGCAGATGTATGGTTTACGCAATTTGTAGCGAGTGCCGATCAAGCTGCCGCGTAACTATATTATTGAGATGGCACTGATTGTTGATATTACCATCGAGAGTTACCCCGTTAGTCATTAACGGGGTATTAATCTTACACCTCAAAATAATTGTGTTACTTACGCATGTTTGTTAATAGTAATAATTAATGTTTCACGCAATAATTGCTGCTGTTGTTTGGTTAGGCGTCCGCCAGTTTCATTAACAATAATAAAAAAGTCTTCTGCTCGCTCACCGATAGTGGTGATTTTAGCAGCTTGTAAACTGATATTAAGATCTGCAAATACAGCGCCAATTTTCGCTAATAGCCCAGGCATATCTAATGCGACTAACTCCATCATGGTTTTACGACCGGTTTTGGTTGATAAAAATTCAACTTTGGTCGGCACATTAAAGTGGAGTAATTTTCGCGGTGCTCGGCGAATTTTACGTTCAGATTTCATTGCAGTAAGGGCTTTGGTTAAATTACGAATAATACCCACATGGCGGTTTTCATTAATTGCTTTGCCGTTAGGATCAAGCACCATAAAAGTATCTAGTGTATAACCATCTTTACTGTTCATGATTTGAGCATCATGAATACTTAAATTTTTCTTATCTAGCTCTGAGACCACAATTGAAAATAATTTGGCTTTATCTTTACTGTAGATAAAGACTTCTGTGCCGCCACGGGTGGCTTTCTTACTCATCAAGATAATTGGTTTATCGCCACTGTGTTTTAATAGTGCCTGTGCGTGCCATGCCAATTGTTTATGTGTATGACGTAGAAAGTAATCGGCTTTAAAACGACGCCATAACACTTCAATATCACGTGGCATAAAGCCTTTTCCGCGTAATATTGCCGATGCGAGTTGTTGATTGTGACGAATACGATCACGCATGTCTGGAGTTTTTTCTAGCCCGCGGCGTAATGTTTTTTGGGTCGAGTAGTATAATTCTGCTAATAGGGTGCGTTTCCAACTATTCCATAGATCTTGGTTAGTGGCACAAATATCAGCTACGGTTAAGCATACGAGGTAATCTAAATGCTCCTCATCTCCGACTTGTTTAGCAAACTCTGCGACGACTTCTGGATCATATATATCACGTCGCTGAGCGGTGACGGACATTAATAAGTGTTTTTGCACCAGCCATGAAACCGTTTCAGCATCAGGGTGAGACAACCCGTGTTCGATACAAAAATCATAAGCATCCACCGCACCTAATTCAGAGTGATCACCGCCGCGCCCTTTAGCGATGTCGTGAAAGATCGCAGCTAAGATTAAGATTTCTTTTTTAATTAAACGCGGATAAACCTCACAACAAATTGGGTGCTGTGAATGTTGATTAGGATCGTTAAATTTATGCAGATTTTTAATAACACGAATACTGTGTTCATCAACGGTATAGACATGAAATAAATCAAATTGCATTTGGCCTACAATGTGACTCCACTGGGGTAAGTAGGCTGCAATAACTCCATGGCGATGCATTAATTGAAATGCTTTTTGAAGTGCATTGGGCTGGCGTACTAATTCCATGAATTTTTCGCGAGCCGCAGGAATTTCAATTAGAAATCGATTTAGGCGACGTCTAGCGGTGCGTAATTGACGCAGAGTAGGGGCGGCAATGCCTTCTATATCCGAATTTTGTGCAATATGAAGAAACATATCGAGAATGGTTTCTGGTCGCGCTTGAAATAAGGCTGGTTTTGTCGCCTCAATTAAATTGCCCCGTAATTGAAAATCTTCGTTGAGAACAATAGGTGTTTGGCGAGAATCTGGTTTAATGATCGCTTCATCAAACAGCTGTAATAACATTTTATTGAGTTCAGCTACGCGGCGCAAAATGCGATAAAACGCTTTCATCATCATTTCGACTGCTTGATTACCTTCACCATGATAATCGAGGTTTTCTGCCACTGAGGTTTGATGATCAAATGTTAGCCGATTATCATAACGACGCAGCTCTATGTGGAGTGCAAAGCGAATTCGCCACAATGCATTTTGGCATTCAACTAGCTCTCGGTATTCAGCATCAGTTAAAAAACCATGATGACTCATTTCTAATAAGCTGGTGGCACCAAAATGACGTCGCGCAACCCAGCTAAGAGTATGAATATCACGTAAGCCGCCAGGACTTGATTTGATGTCAGGTTCAAGATTATAGGTGGTGTCGTGATAACGAGCATGGCGAATGCGTTGTTCTTCAACTTTGGCTTGATAAAATGTTTCACTTGGCCAAAAGGAAGGTGAATTAATTGCCACGGTTAATTGGTGGAATGTTTGTTGGTTGCCACATAAAAACCGTGACTCAGTTAAATTAGTCGCGACAGTGAGGTCACCTTTACCAACGGCAATACATTCTTCAACGGTACGTACACTTTGGCCAACTTCTAAGCGTAAGTCCCATAATAATGTTACTAATGCACTGACATTGGTTGCGACATCTGCCGTTAGTGGATGTTGACTTAATATCAGCAAATCAACATCAGATAATGGATGCAGTTCTCCGCGGCCATAACCACCAACAGCAATTAACGCTAAGTCGGGCTGTTGTTCAAAGCCATAAAAACGCCATAATCGAATTAACAATTGATCAATAAAATGGCTGCGCTCTGTGACTAAATCGACAATGGATTTTTGCTGTTTAAATTGCTGTTTTTGCTCTTCAGCGAAATGGGTAAGCGCACTACGCAAGCTATCGAGAGTAATGGCATCATCGAGGTAATCAGAAAGTTGCGTCGCTAAAATATCTGTCATTGCTGTCCGTGCGGTAAAGGTATCTTGTATTTACTATAACCATTTCGAATCATGAACAGTATCGTTAGATATAAAAAAACCGACGCATAAGGTCGGTTTTTTTGATTTTAGCAACGATGCTAATGCCGATAACGAATTATGCGTTATGCATTAAGCGTGGCAATGTTTCTTCTTTACGTAGTGTTAAGATTTCACAACCATCTTTAGTTACTAATAAGGTATGTTCCCACTGTGCTGATTTCTTACCATCAACCGTGTAAACCGTCCAACCATCTTGCTCGTCAGATTCACAGCCGAATTTACCAGCGTTAATCATTGGCTCGATAGTAAAACACATGCCTTCTTTCATTACTGAGCGATCACTATTTTTGTAGTGAACCACTTGTGGCTCTTCGTGGAATTCATTACCAATACCATGACCACAGTAATCTTTTACAATAGAAAAACGGCTACTACCCGCTTTGATGAATTTCTGAATAGCGGTACCTAGGTCACCAATTTTTGCGCCCGGTTTTACTTTTTTGATAGCCAGATAAAGGCTTTCTTGAGCAACACGACAAAGGCGTTTGTCTTCAAGAGATACTTCACCTACTTCAAACATCTTTGAAGTATCACCATGGTAACCATCTTTAATCACTGTCACGTCAATATTAATGATGTCGCCATCTTTTAATATTGCGGGCTTGTTATATTTGCCGTTAGCTTCTACAACAATTTCATCTGCTGATGCAGGAATGCCGTGGCAAACAACGTGGTTAATAGAGGTACACACAGATTTAGGAAAGCCGTGGTAGTTCAACGGTGCCGGAATAGCTTGCTGAACTTGTGTGATGTAGTCGTGACAGATTTGGTCTAGCTCTTCTGTCGTCACACCTGCCTTTACATGCGGTTCGATCATTTCTAATACGTCTGCAGCCAAGCGGCCAGCAACACGCATTTTTTCAATTTCTTCAGCCGTTTTGATCTTAATGCTCATAAAATCGTCTCAATCTGTATGTTTCTGTGTGGGACTATATTACCAGCCGCAAGGGGTTAAAGGGAAGATAAGATTAGTTCTCATGTCCAATTTTGACTGGATTTTATTAGTCGTTCTATGGTATAAAGCGCGCCGTAAACAGTGATTTTGTATCTGTTGTGAGCTGTAATTTAACCCTTGTGGTAAGGTTATTGCTTGTGATGGTGCAACTTGATTGGATTACACATACTTTATTTATTATTCACACATATCGACACATCTGCCGGGGTGCTCAGTTACTTATTGTAAGTAACAACAGCAATATGCTGTTATCGGGTCGGTTTTAAGATGGGATATGTGGACGCCTAACCCCATAGAGGATTATTCAATGGCAACTGTATCAATGCGCGACATGCTTCAGGCTGGTGTACACTTTGGTCACCAAACTCGTTACTGGAACCCAAAAATGAAGCCATTCATTTTCGGCGCTCGTAACCGTGTACACATCATCAACCTAGAAAAAACTGTACCAATGTTCAATGCAGCACTAGCTGAAATTGAAAAAATTGCTGCACGTAAAGGTAAAGTTCTTTTCGTTGGTACTAAGCGCGCAGCTAGCGAATCAATCAAAGAAGCAGCAATTAGCTGTGACCAGTACTACGTAAACAACCGTTGGTTGGGTGGTATGTTGACTAACTGGAAAACTGTTCGTCAATCAATCAAGCGTCTTAAAGATCTTGAAGCTCAATCTATTGATGGTACTTTCGAAAAGCTAACCAAGAAAGAAGCGCTTATGCGTACTCGTGAAATGGAAAAGCTTGAGAAATCACTAGGTGGTATTAAGAACATGGGCGGCCTACCAGACGCAATGTTCGTAATCGGCGCTGACTGTGAGCACATCGCAATCAAAGAAGCTAACAACCTAGGTATCCCAGTATTTGCTGTTGTTGATACTAACTCTGATCCAGACGGCGTTGATTTCGTTATCCCAGGTAACGATGACGCAATCCGCGCGATTCAGCTTTACACTGGTGCTGTAGCTCAAACTGTTAAAGAAGCTCGTAACCAAGATATCGCTGTTCAAGCAGAAGAAGACGGTTTCGTAGCTGAAGCTTAATAGCCTGCTGCTTTACATAAGCATCTTAAGTTACCTTGCGTAAACTAAGAATGGTTACCAGGGGCCGATAATGGCCCCTGATTTTTACTCAACGAATTCAAATCTGAGGATTATCACATGGCAACAGTTACAGCTGCCCTAGTTAAAGAACTGCGTGAACGTACTGGCGCAGGTATGATGGATTGTAAGAAAGCACTAGTAGAAGCTAACGCTGATATTGAGCTAGCAATCGAAAACATGCGTAAGAGCGGTGCTGCTAAAGCTGCTAAAAAAGCAGGTAACGTAGCAGCTGAAGGTACTATCATCATCAAAGATGCTGACGGTAAAGCAGCACTTGTTGAAGTAAACTGCCAGACTGACTTCGTTGCTAAAGATGGTAGCTTCCTTGCATTCGCTAACTCTGTTGCTGATGCAGCACTTGCTAGCCATGCAACAGTTGAAGAACTTCAAGCACAGTTTGAAGAAGCACGTATCGAGCTAGTAGCTAAGATCGGCGAGAACATCTCTATCCGTCGCGTATCATACATCGCTGGTGATAAGGTTTCTGCTTACACTCACGGTACTCGTATCGCAGTAGTTGTTGCTGGTAACGGCGACGAAGAAACACTTAAGCACATTGCTATGCACGTTGCTGCATCTAACCCTGAATACGTTAACCCATCTGACGTACCAGCTGAAGTTGTAGCAAAAGAGCGCGCAGTTCAAGTTGAAATCGCTATGAACGAAGGCAAGCCACAAGCTATCGCTGAGAAGATGGTTGAAGGCCGCATGAAGAAGTTCACTGGCGAAGTTTCTCTAACTGGCCAAGCTTTCATCATGGAACCTAAGAAAACTGTTGGCGACATCTTGAAAGAAACAGGCGCTACAGTAACTGACTTCGTACGTTTAGAAGTTGGTGAAGGTATCGAGAAAGCTCAAGAAATGAGCTTTGCTGAAGAAGTAGCAGCTGTTCAAAAAGGTTAATCCTTTTTAATCAGAATATCAAAGACCGCAACCGAGGTTGCGGTCTTTTTACAACTCTATATCTTAAAATCAGCCTGGAAGGTAAAAAAAACATGACCACAAACCCTAAACCAACTTATCAACGTATTCTTTTAAAACTAAGTGGTGAAGCACTGCAAGGTAAAGAAGGATTTGGTATTGACGCTCAAGTTCTTGACCGCATGGCACAAGAAGTAAAAGAACTTGTTGAATTAGGTGTTCAAGTCGGCCTTGTAATCGGTGGCGGTAACCTATTCCGTGGCGCTGGCCTGGCTGAAGCAGGTATGAACCGAGTTGTGGGCGACCACATGGGTATGCTAGCAACGGTAATGAACGGCTTAGCAATGCGTGATGCGCTGCACCGTGCCTATGTGAACGCGCGAGTAATGTCTGCTATTCCTCTAAACGGCGTATGTGATAATTATAATTGGGCTGATGCAATCAGTCAGTTACGTCAAGGTCGCGTTGTTATTTTCTCTGCAGGTACTGGCAATCCGTTCTTCACAACAGATTCTGCTGCATGTCTTCGTGGTATCGAAATCGAAGCTGATGTAGTATTGAAAGCAACAAAAGTTGAAGGCGTGTTTACGGATGATCCAGTTAAAAATCCAGATGCAACGCTTTGTGAACAGCTGAGCTACCAAGATGTACTTGAAAAAGAACTTAAGGTAATGGATTTAGCTGCATTTACCCTTGCTCGTGACCATAACATGCCAATTCGTGTATTTAACATGAATAAGCCAGGCGCATTACGCCGTGTTGTTATGGGTGAGCAAGAAGGTACGCTGATCACTAACGCTTAAGCCTTGTAAATTGATTAATATGGCGCTGATGCTCAGTGCTATGATGACAGCATAATTTAAGGTATTTATCGTGATTAACGAAATCAAACAAGACGCGCAAACGCGCATGGAAAAAAGTGTTGATGCACTGAAAGGTCAATTAGTTAAAATTCGTACTGGCCGTGCACATCCAAGCCTACTTGATACTATTTATGTTGAGTATTACGGCGCAAGCACACCACTAAAGCAAGTTGCTAACGTGGTTGCTGAAGATTCACGTACATTGGCTATTACAGTCTTTGATCGTGAGCTATCAGCAAAAGTTGAAAAAGCGATCATGATGTCTGATTTGGGCCTGAACCCAATGTCAGCAGGTACTGTTATTCGCGTTCCATTGCCACCGCTAACAGAAGAGCGTCGTCGCGATCTAGTTAAGATTGTACGCGCTGAAGCTGAACAAGGCCGTGTTGCGGTACGTAATATTCGTCGTGATGCAAACGCAACAGTTAAATCTTTACTAAAAGATAAAGATATTTCTGAAGATGATGATCGTCGCGCACAAGATGAAATTCAGAAACTAACTGATGAAGCTATCAAGAACATCGAAGCTGTTCTTGAAGTGAAAGAAAAAGAGCTAATGGAAGTTTAAGACATTAGTCTTAATTTAGCTGACAAAGTTAAGGCGCTGTGCGGCAGCACGGCGCTTTTTTTTTGAGGGATAAATATGGCACAACCTTTAATAGATGCTGCTCTTTCTGTCGATTGTCTTCCACAACATATTGCAGTGATTATGGATGGCAATGGTCGTTGGGCAAAAGCCAAAGGTAAAGCGCGAGTATTTGGCCATAAAGCAGGAGTAGAGGCGGTACGTAAGACTGTTTCTACTGCAAATCGACTCGGAATTAAAGTTGTTACATTGTTTGCTTTTAGTAGTGAAAATTGGCGTCGTCCAGAAGATGAAGTATCACTACTAATGGAATTATTCATGACCGTTTTAGGCCGTGAAGTAAAAAGACTACATAAAAACAATATTCGATTATGTATCATCGGAGACAAAAGTCGCTTCAGTGCTCGATTGCAGAAAAAAATAGCTGCAGCTGAGCTGTTAACTGAGGGGAACACTGGGCTAGTGTTAAATGTCGCTGCTAACTATGGTGGTCAATGGGATATTCTTCAAGCGACTAAGCAAATGATGCAGCGAGTAGTAGATCAGCAACTTGACATTGAATCTCTGACTGAACAAGATTTAGCGCAGGGGTTAGTGACCCAAGGCTTACCGAATGTTGATCTATTAATTCGTACTAGTGGTGAATGCCGTATTAGTAATTTTATGCTGTGGCAAACCGCTTATGCTGAATTGTATTTTACTGAACAACATTGGCCTGATTTTGATGAACAAAGTTTGGTAGATGCTGTTGCATGGTTTGTAGATCGTGAGCGCCGCTTTGGTTGTACTGGCGAGCAGATACAAGCTTTGTTAAAATAAAAAACATCATTTTCGCCAATGCACAATGTCGTGTGTTGGCGTTATTGTTTAAGTAGCGGGTATTACCCAATACTGAATATTATATTTCCTATTAAAAGAGGACGCAGCTTGCTCAAGCAACGAATTATTACCGCGTTAATCCTCGCACCACTTGTCATTGCAGGGATCTTTTTTCTGCCGTTACCCGCTTTTATTATTGCAATGGCTGCAATAACCTTAGTCGGTTTTTGGGAGTGGACGCAGTTTGTTAACGCATCATCGCGTATTAATGCAATGATATTACCGAGTGTTACGTTGGGAGCAAGTGTTGTGCTATTACCCACCGATCCTGCGTCACTCTCTCATCCTATTGGTATTTATCGCGCTATATTGCTTATTGGTGGATTGTGGTGGTTAGTGGCATCCGCATTAGCAATCAGCTATCCAAAAAGTGCCGATTTTTGGGCGAAGAAACCATTTCTAAAGCAAATTTTTGGTTTGCTCACATTATTGCCTTTTTTTTGGAGTATTTTAATGCTCCGAGCCGTGAACTATGACAATAATCCGTATCATGGTGCCTGCTTAGTTTTACTTGTGTGCTTATTAGTTTGGGCTGCCGATACTGGTGCTTATTTCTCTGGCAAGCGCTTTGGTAAGCATAAGATGGCGCCTGCAGTAAGCCCGAATAAAACTATTGAAGGTTTAATTGGTGGTGCTTGCTTAGCAATCTTTATTACTTGGCTAGGATCGCATTTACTGTCGATTGAATTCACCTCATTAGGCCAATTATTCTTTATTGCTATTATTACTGTGATTATTTCAGTATTAGGCGATTTAGTTGAAAGTATGTTCAAGCGAGTTTCCGGCATAAAAGACAGTGGCAATATTTTACCGGGACATGGCGGAATACTGGATCGTATTGATAGTTTAACTGCGGCAATTCCGGTATTTGCATTACTCTATCTGTGGCTAATATAATTAATAACAGCCATCTTTTCTAAAGGCAGCTATTTCGCTGCCTTTTTTGTAACTGTAAGTGATTTTATGCGTAAGTTAACGATTCTTGGTGCTACAGGCTCTATTGGCAGTAGCACTTTAGCGGTAGTCGCTCAAAACCCTGATTCATTTGAAGTTACCGCATTAGCTGCGGGCTCTAATGTTGAAAAAATGTTTGAGTTGTGTCAACAATGGCAGCCGAAATATGCAGCAATGGCGTCTGTGGCTGCAGCTGAGCAACTTAACGACTTAGTAACGCAAGCAGGGCTAAATACTCAAGTTTCAGGCGGTGATGAGGCTATTTGTCACGTTGCAGCATTAGATGAAGTTGATACTGTCATGGCTGCTATTGTTGGTGCAGCGGGCTTATTACCTACTATGGCGGCAGTTAAAAAAGGCAAACGCATTTTATTAGCGAATAAAGAAGCGTTAGTCATGACAGGACAAATGTTTATTGATGCTTGTGAAGAATATAGGGCAGAACTCTTACCCGTTGATAGCGAGCATAATGCTATTTTTCAAGCACTACCCGCTGAGATTCAATGTCGTATGGGACGTTGTGATTTAGCCGCTCATGGCGTTAGTAAAGTATTATTAACCGGCTCAGGTGGCCCATTCCGCTATACTGACATCAATGCCTTAGATGCTGTAACTCCAGGCATGGCAATTGCACATCCGAATTGGTCTATGGGGCCTAAAATTTCGGTTGATTCAGCAACAATGATGAATAAAGGCTTGGAATACATTGAAGCTCGATGGTTATTTAATGCCAGCCGTGAGCAGATGCAGGTGATTATTCATCCGCAATCAGTCATTCATTCAATGGTGCAATATAAAGATGGTTCTGTTATCGCACAGATGGGATTACCTGATATGTGTACGCCTATTGCATGTGCGATGGCATACCCACAACGGATTGACTCTAGTGTAGCGCCACTTGATTTTAGTCAGATCGGTGAGTTTACCTTTATGGCGCCTGATTTTGATCGTTATCCATGTCTGAAATTGGCTATTGATGCTTGCTATAAAGGTCAAGCAGCAACGACTACTTTAAATGCGGCTAATGAAATCGCTGTTGCTGCCTTTTTAGCCAATGAAATTCTTTTTACTGATATTGCGAAAGTGAACAAGCTAGTGTTAGACACCGCAATATTAATTGAACCTAATGATATTGATGCCGTAATGGTGCTCGACAAACAGGCTCGTGAGCTTGCTTTAGACATTATTGCGAAGGAATTTGCATGATTGAATTTATCCGTAATTTAAGCGCTTTTTTAGTTGCTCTTGGTATTCTGATCGCCGTTCACGAATTTGGCCACTTTTGGGTTGCTCGTCGTTGTGGTGTTTATGTTGAACGCTTTTCTATTGGCTTTGGTAAAGCCTTGTTTAATCGCGTAGGTAAAGATGGAACAGAATACACATTAGCGCTGATACCACTGGGTGGTTACGTTAAAATGCTTGATGAGCGGGTAGCTGAGGTTCCGCCTGAGAAACGTCATATGGCGTTTAATAATAAGAAAATTTGGCAACGAAGTGCTATTGTTGCGGCAGGTCCAATGGCAAACTTTGTATTTGCGATTTTTGCTTATTGGGTGGTGTACCTTATTGGCGTACCCGCTTTAAAGCCTGTTATTGGTGAAGTTGCGCCACAATCTATTGCGGCGAAAGCGGGAATTATTCCGGGAATGGAACTAAAATCAGTTTCTGGACTCGAAACTTCTGATTGGGAATCTGCCAATATGGCATTGATTTCACAGATTGGGGATAAACAAGTTGTGATAACTGCACAAGAGCCTGACAGTTCAGTTGTGGTTTCACGTACACTTGATTTAACTCATTGGTCTTTTGATCCTGAATCCCAGCGGGTGTTGACGACATTAGGAATTTCGCCATTTACACCACCAATTACGCTAACTGTTTCACAACTTGTTGATAATAGTGCAGCAATTGATGCAGGATTTAAATTAAATGATAAGATTGTCGCTGTTGATAATAAATCAGTAACGCAGTGGCAGCAATTTGTTGATGCTGTTCGTAGTCATCCAGGCAAAACGCTACAAGTTGAAGTTTTACGTGATGAGGAACCAGTGATGTTATCATTGACGCCTCGTGTAAAAGTTGAAGCTGATGGTAAAGAAGTTGGCTATGTAGGATTGGCACCAAGTATTGAACCTTGGCCAGCATCGTACAAAGTTAATTTACAGTTTGGTCCAATTGATGCGGCGATCAAAGCGACCGAAAAAACCGGTCAGTTAGTATCACTAACGTTTGATATGGTCACTAAGCTCGTTACTGGTGATGTTGCAATGAAAAACCTTAGTGGACCTATATCTATCGCTAAAGGAGCCGGAATGACAGCTGAGTTTGGCTTAGTCTATTTCCTCGGTTTCTTAGCTTTGATCAGTGTTAACCTAGGCATTGTAAACCTATTACCTTTACCTGTGCTTGATGGCGGACATTTAATGTTCTTTGCTATCGAGGCGGTAACTCGTCGTCCTGTATCTGAACGAATTCAGGATATTGGCTATAGAGTGGGATCAGCCATTTTGGTTGCGTTAATGGCGGTTGCGCTATTCAATGATTTTACCCGACTTTAATAAATGCGTATTTAGCAAGGAATAATCAGTACAGTAATGGCGATTAAAAAACTGTTAGTCGCATCGCTGCTTTTGACAAGTAGCGTTGCGCATAGCGCGGAAAATAAATTTGTAGTTGATAACATTCGTTTTGAAGGTCTTCAACGAGTCACTATGGGTGCAGCATTGTTAAAGATGCCTGTTCGTGTCGGTGATACTGTTGATCCACAGGATATTTCAGCATTAATCAAATCTCTTTATTCTTCCGGCAACTTTGAAGATATTAAGATCTATCGAGACGGTAATACGTTATTAGTCGATGTAAAAGAACGTCCAACAATTGCAGATATCACTTTTGCTGGCAATAAAGCTATCAAAGATGAGCAATTAAAAGAAAATCTTGAAGCATCAGGCTTACGTGTTGGTGAGGCGCTAGATAGAACAACATTGTCCAAGATTGATAAAGGTCTGGAAGATTTCTATTACAGCGTGGGTAAATATAACGCTACGGTAGAAGCTGTTGTGACGCCTTTACCTCGTAACCGTGTGGATATTAAATTTGTCTTCACTGAGGGTGTATCCGCTAAAATTAAGCAGATCAATATCCTTGGAAATCATGTTTTCAGTGATGCCGATTTGGTCGGTAAGTTCAAACTTAAGGACAGTGTGCCTTGGTGGGACTTTATGGCGAATGAAAAGTATCAAAAACAGGTTCTGCAAGGTGACCTAGAAACATTACGCTCACAGTATTTAAATAATGGCTATTTAAAGTACCGCTTAGAATCAACGCATGTTGCAATCTCTCCTGATAAAAAAGGCGTGTACATTACTTTAAAAATTCATGAAGGTGAGCAATATAAAGTTAAGGACGTTAAGTTCCAAGGTGATGTTGCAGGCCGTGTTGCTGAATTTGATAAGCTAGTTACCTTTAAAGCTGGCAGTGTCTACAATGGCGCTGAAGTTACAGCATTAGAAGAAGCTGTTAAGCGTGACTTAGGCAAAGCCGGTTATGCTTATCCTAAAGTAACCATCATGCCTGAGTTTGATGATGCAGCACATCAAGTATCCTTGATCGTGAATGTTGAACAAGGTAAACGTGTATATGTACGAAATATTGAATTTAGTGGTAATAACACCACCAAAGATGAAGTATTACGTCGTGAAATGCGTCAAATGGAAGGCTCATGGCTAAACGCTAAATCCATTGAAACGGGTAAACAGCGTTTAAACCGTACTGGTTTCTTTGAAAATGTTGACGTACAAACTGTACGTGTTCCTGGTTCTGATGATCAGGTTGATGTGAAGTACAAAGTTAAAGAAGCAAACTCTGGTAGTGTGAATTTCGGTGTTGGTTATGGTACTGAATCTGGTATTAGTTTCCAGGCCGGTTTAACGCAGAAAAACTTCTTAGGTACAGGTAACTTATTTGGCATTAATGCAATGACCAATGATTACTCTAAGAATATTAGCCTTGAGTATAAAGATCCGTATTTCACCATTAATAACGTGAGTTTGGGTGGTAAAATTTATTACAACGAGTTTGAAGCATCAGATGCCAACATCTCGGATTATACCAACCAAAGTTATGGCGCGAGCTTAACGTGGGGCTTCCCATTTAATGAATTAAACTACTTTGATTTTAGTTTGGGTTATGATCATAACAAGATCTCTAATATTCAAGACTACTATCAGATTGAGCAATTTAAGAAGATCCATGGTTTTGACGAAAACAGTGATAATGCGATTGAACTTGATGACTTCAGCTGGAGTATTTCTTGGACACGTAACCACCTAAACCGAGGTTATTTCCCAACATCAGGTAATTACCAGAATGCATCATTTAAGATGACTATTCCTGGGTCGGATTCACAGTACTTCAAGACGCAATATGATGTTCGCCAGTACATTCCATTAACAGAAAAAGAAGACTACACCTTATTACTTCGTGGTAAGTTGGGTTACGGCAATGGTTACGGTAAAACAGATAATGGCAGCGATCAGCTAATGCCATTCTACGAAAACTATTATGCGGGTGGTTTTACTACTATTCGTGGTTTCCGTTCAAATACTGTTGGTCCTAAAGCTGTGTATGGTGAAGGCCAAGGTAACAACCAACAAGGTGTTGTTAGTGATGAGTCTACGGGTGGTAATGCTATCGCTCTAGCAAGTATGGAATTAATTGTTCCAACACCATTTGCTTCACAAGAAGTTAAAAACCAAGTACGTACGAGCTTCTTCGTTGATGCTGGTTCGGTGTGGGATACTGAATTCCACCCTGATTATACTAACGCGAGTTCATTACCAGATTATTCAGATCCCGGTATGATTCGAGCGTCGTACGGTGCTGCATTACAGTGGATGTCCCCAATGGGTCCACTTGTATTCTCGGTTGCGAAACCAATCAAGAAATATGAAGGGGATGATGAAGAGTTCTTCACATTCACCATTGGTCAGTCATTCTAATTTTTAAGGAGAGTCTTTTGAAACAGTGGATTAAAGCAGCAAGTTTAGGTTTAGTAATTTTATCTTCATCTATGTACGCTAATGCGGCAGAAGCTGCACAAAAAATTGGTTATGTGTCTACAGGTCAGGCTATGTCTGAGTTAGCGACACGTTATAAAGTACAAGAAAAATTGCAAAAAGAGTTCAGTGGCCGAGTGGCAGCTTTACGTTCGATTGAAGGTAAAATGAAAACCAAAATCGACAAGATGAAGCGTGATGGTGAGCTTATGACACCAACACAACGTACTGACATTCAACGTCAACTTGCAGCCCTTGATTCTGATTATAAGCTAAAAGCTAAAGCGTTAGCTGAAGATCAACGTCGTCGTGGTATGGAAGAAGAGCAAAAGCTTGTTAAGAAGATCCGTACTGCTATCGATACTGTAGCGAAGAAAAATGGTTACAATGTTGTGCTAGATGCACAAGCCGTATTATTTGCAAGTAAGAGCGATGACTTATCATCTAAAGTTATTGCTGCAGTAAAATAAAACAGTAACCCTGTGGTAAACGTTGTAGCTGGCTGGTTCAGCTACAACTTTTGATCTAACAGCTACCTCTAGGTGGCTGTTGTTACAAGAGAGATAGAATAAAATGGCTGTAATTACTCTTGCTGAATTAGCGGATAAATTAGGTGCAGAGCTACATGGCGACGGCATAACTGAAATTCACTCGATTGCCGCGATGGGCAAGGCGACTACAGGGCAAATCACGTTCCTTTCTGATAGCAAGTACCGTCAACAGCTTACTGAGTGTCAAGCGGATGCAGTAATGCTACGAGAAGCGGATGTCGAATTTTTCAAAGGCAATAAGCTCGTCGTAAAAGATCCTTATCTTAGCTATGCGTTAGTGGCTCAACTTTTAGATACAACTCCTGTTGCTGCGGCTGATATTGCCACTTCAGCTTATATTGATCCAACGGCGACAGTTGGCAGTAATGTTGCGATTGGCCACAATGCTGTGATTGAAGCTGGCGTACAATTGGGCGATAACGTTCAAATTGGTGCGGGTTGTTTTATTGGTAAAAATGCCATTATTGGTAACAACACCAAGCTGTGGGCAAATGTCACTATCTATCATGATGTGGTGCTAGGTTCACAATGCCTTGTGCAGTCAAGTACTGTTATTGGTGCAGATGGTTTTGGTTATGCAAATGATAAAGGCGAGTGGGTTAAGATCCCGCAACTGGGTTCAGTTCGTATTGGCGATCGCGTTGAAATTGGTGCGTGTACAACCATTGACCGTGGTGCACTAGAAGATACTATTATTGCTGACAATGTGATTATTGATAACCAAATGCAAATCGCCCATAACGTGCAGATCGGCTATGGTACAGCAATGGCGGGTGGTACTATTGTGGCTGGTAGTACTACAATTGGTAAATATTGTATTATTGGTGGTGCTTCTGTACTCAATGGTCATATAAAGATCGCAGATGGCGTAACCATTACTGGTATGGGAATGGTTATGCGCAGTATTGAAGATAAAGGTATGTATTCTTCAGGTATTCCACTGCAACCTAACAAAGAGTGGCGCCGAACAGCTACCCGGGTTCATCGCATTGATGATATGAATAAACGTCTAAAAGCAGTTGAAAAACAACTTAAAGCTAACGACGAATAATTTTACATCAGCATTGACTGGCCTGCCCTTGTGTAGGCCATTTTGCATTTTCATCGCATATTTATTATCTCTTTTTAAGACAGGAATTTAGTTTTGACGACCGAAAATAAGACGTTAAACATCACCGAAATTCAGGCACTTCTTCCTCATCGTTACCCATTTCTTATGATTGATCGTGTAACCAATTATGATGAAGGTAAAACCTTAACAGCTATTAAAAATGTTTCTGTCAATGAGCCTCAATTTACGGGTCACTTCCCTAATATGCCAGTATTTCCTGGTGTGTTAATTTTAGAAGCAATGGCACAAGCAACAGGTTTATTAGCGTTTAAAACCTTTGGTGCGCCAGCAGAAAATGAACTGTATTACTTTGCTAGTATTGATAAAGCAAAGTTTCGTAAGCCAGTAGTACCTGGTGATCAAATGATCCTTGAAGTTGAATTTATTAAAGAACGTCGTGGTATTGCGTTATTTAATGGTATCGCTAAAGTTGATGGCGAGACTGTATGTTCAGCAGAGCTTAAGTGTGCAAGACGAGTATTCTCATGATTCATGAAAGTGCGAAAATTCATCCATCGGCAGTGATCGAAGATGGGGTAATTATTGGTGCTAACGTTACGGTTGGTCCATTTACCTATATTGCAACTGGAGTTGAAATTGGTGAAGGCACAGAGGTGATGTCTCATGTCGTCATTAAGGGACCAACAGTTATTGGTAAAGATAACCGTATTTTCCCGTTTGCAATTGTTGGTGAAGAGTGCCAAGACAAGAAGTTCAGTGGTGAAGCAACACGCTTAGAAATTGGTGATCGTAATGTGATCCGTGAAAGCGTACAAATTCACCGTGGCACCACGCAAGATAAAGGTGTGACGGTTGTGGGTAATGACAATTTATTATGTGTTAATGCTCACATTGCACATGATGTGGTTGTTGGCGATCATACCCACATTGGTAACAACTCTATTTTAGGTGGTCATGTTACGGTGGGTGATTACGCCGGTGTAATGGCATTGTCTGCGATTCATCCATTCTGTACTGTTGGAGCTTACAGTTACGTTGGTGGCTGTTCTGCAGTGGTACAAGATGTACCGCCGTATGTATTAGCTCAAGGTAACCATGCTAAACCATTTGGTTTAAACATTGTTGGCTTGCAGCGTAATGGGTTTGAAAAGCCAGAATTACACGCTATTCGTCGCGCTTATAAAGAAATTTATCGTTCAGGAAAAACATTGGCTGAAGTAAAACCAGTCCTTGCTGAAATGGCAAAAGATTGGCCGTCAGTTGCACGTTTTTCTGAATTACTTGATAACTCAGAACGCGGTATTATTCGCTAATGACGAAGCCTCTTCGAATAGCTATTGTCGCCGGAGAAATCTCCGGCGATATTTTAGGTGCCGGTTTTATTCAAGCCGTAAAAGCACAATATCCCGATGCTGAATTTGTGGGTATTGCGGGGCCTCGCATGCAAGCTCAAGGCTGTGAAGCGCTGTTTGATATGGAAGAGTTAGCCGTGATGGGGATCGTTGAGGTTCTTGGGCGATTACCCCGGTTATTTAAAGTTAAAGCTGAATTAGTTAAATATTTTAGCGCCAATCCACCGGATGTGTTTGTTGGTATTGATGCGCCTGATTTTAATCTACGGCTTGAGAAAGACTTAAAAGATCGTGGTATTAAAACGGTGCACTATGTTAGTCCATCTGTGTGGGCATGGCGTCAAAAGCGAATTTTTAAAATTGAAGCAGCCACTAACTTAGTGTTGGCTTTTCTGCCATTTGAAAAAGCATTTTACGATAAATTTAATGTGCCATGCCAGTTTGTTGGTCATACCATGGCCGATGCGATTCCATTACAAACCGATCAAGTTGCAGCGCGTGAATTACTTGGTTTAGATCCAACTAAACGTTGGTTAGCCGTGCTTCCTGGTAGTCGTGGCAGTGAAATGGCCATGCTCGCAGAACCTTTTATTCAAACTTGCCAAAAGCTCAAAGTAAAGCATCCTGAGCTCGGGTTTGTGGTCGCATTAGTGAATCAAAAGCGTCGTGCTCAGTTTGAGCAAGTATGGCAAGCCACTGCACCGGAATTGGATTTTGTGTTGGTGGACGACACTGCGCGAAACGTCATGATTGCTGCAGATGCAGTGTTATTAGCATCAGGTACCGTTGCGTTAGAGTGTATGCTCGTGAAGCGCCCAATGGTGGTTGGCTATAAAGTAAAACCATTGACGGCGTGGATTGCTAAGCGAATGCTAAAAACGAAATACGTATCGTTGCCTAATATTATGGCCGATCGTGAATTAGTGACTGAGCTATTGCAAGATGATTGCACGCCAGAGAAGTTATTTCATGAAGTTGATAATATCCTTTATGGTGACACGAGTGCATTAATGGCGCAGTTTGAAAGCATGCATAAAACGATTCGTTGTAATGCCGATGAGCAAGCAGCAAAAGCCGTATTAGCATTAATCGATAAGGCATAGTTATTATGGCTGAAAAACAAGAATTTCCTCCTTTTGTCTATCCGCAAGCAAACTGTATTGCGGGAGTCGATGAAGTCGGTCGAGGCCCATTAGTGGGCGCCGTTGTTACTGCTGCTGTGATTTTAGATCCTAATAATCCGATTGTGGGATTAACTGATTCTAAAAAACTCAGTGAGAAAAAGCGTAACTTGTTGTTTGACGAAATCAAACAAAAGGCACTTTCGTGGTCTCTTGGTCGTTGTGAAGCAGACGAAATTGATCAGCTGAATATTTTGCAAGCGACAATGGTTGCAATGCAACGCGCTGTAGCTGGGCTACATATTCAGCCTGATTTTGTGCTAATTGATGGCAATAAAACCCCGGCGTTACCTATGGCGGCACAAGCGGTGGTGAAAGGTGACTTACGGGTGGCTGAAATCAGTGCCGCGTCAATTATCGCTAAAGTAACACGTGATCGTGAAATGGAGATCCTCGATGCAGAGTTTCCACAATATGGCTTTGCAAAGCATAAAGGTTATCCAACCAAAGCCCATTTTGCCGCTTTAGAACAATATGGTGCAATTGACCAGCATCGAAAAAGTTTCAAACCTGTTAAGCGTGTACTCGGTCTTGATTAAGTCCTTGTGATTGCGTGATAAAAAGGCGAACCATTTGGTATCGCCTTTTTTTATACGACGAATGACTACTCGATCGGGTATAATTTTTGTTAATTAAGTAATGTAATGAATTAGGTTGTCATGGCAGAACCCCGTTTTATCCACCTTCGAGTTCATAGTGATTATTCAATGATCGATGGCTTGGCGAAAGTGAAACCTATCGTTAAGCGCGCGACTGAACTTGGCATGCCAGCACTGGCTTTAACTGATTTCACTAACCTCTGTGGCTTAGTGAAGTTTTATTTTGCTGCCCATGATGCGGGTATGAAGCCGATTATTGGTGCTGATTTTAAAGTACAAAGCCAAGAAATGGGTGATGAGTTATTTGAACTCACCATTTTAGCGGCCAGTAATGAAGGCTATAAAAACCTAACGTTATTAATTTCTGAAGCGTACCAACGTGGTCATGTTCAGCATCAGCCTGTGATTGATAAAGAATGGCTCATTAAACACCGTGAAGGGTTAATTATTTTATCTGGTGGTCGAACGGGTGATGTTGGGCGCGCATTACTAAAAGGTAATCAACAGCTGACAGATGCTTGTGTTGCTTTTTATCAGACCTATTTCCCCGATAATTATTATTTAGAATTGGTGCGAACAGGTCGTGCTGATGAAGATGCTTATTTGCATTTTGCCATTGAACTTGCTGAAAAATATGACTTACCTGTGGTTGCCACCAATGACGTGCGATTACTTAGTGCTGACCAATTTGATGCTCATGAGATTCGTGTTGCTATCCATGATGGTTATACCATGGTCGATCCTAACCGACCTAAACTCTATAGCAACCAACAGTATTTACGCAGTGAAGAAGAAATGTGTGAGCTGTTTGCGGATATTCCTGAGGCTCTGCAGAACTCGGTCGAGATCGCTAAACGGTGTAATGTTACGGTTCATTTAGGCGAATATTTCTTACCTAATTTCCCGACAGGGGATATGAAAATTGAAGATTTCTTAGTTGAGAAATCTAAACAAGGTTTAGAAGAGCGTCTAGAGTTTTTATTTCCCGATCCTGAGGTTCGAGCTCAGCGTCGTCCCGAATATGATGAACGTCTAGATATTGAGCTGAAAGTTGTCAACCAAATGGGTTTCCCTGGTTACTTCTTGATTGTAATGGAATTTATTCAGTGGTCAAAAGATAACGATGTACCTGTCGGTCCTGGTCGAGGGTCAGGTGCGGGTTCATTAGTGGCTTACGCATTAAAAATCACTGACTTGGATCCGTTAGAATTTGACTTACTGTTCGAACGTTTTCTTAACCCTGAACGTGTTTCCATGCCCGATTTCGATATCGACTTTTGTATGGATAAACGTGATTTAGTAATTGATCACGTTGCTGAAATGTATGGCCGTAATGCGGTATCACAGATCATTACTTTCGGTACCATGGCTGCTAAAGCGGTTATTCGAGACGTAGGTCGTGTACTTGGGCATCCATATGGTTTTGTTGATCGTATTTCTAAACTGATTCCAGCAGAACCGGGAATGACGCTTGAAAAAGCATTTGATGCCGAGCCTCAACTGGGTCAGGCTTATGAAGCCGATGAAGAAATTCGTGATCTGATTGATATGTGTCGCATTCTAGAAGGTGTAACGCGTAACGCAGGTAAACATGCTGGTGGTGTGGTTATTTCACCAACCACAATCACGGATTTTTCACCACTATATTGTGATGCTGAGGGTAATAACCCGGTTACTCAATTTGATAAAAATGATGTTGAAACCGCGGGCTTAGTAAAGTTCGACTTCTTGGGGCTACGAACCTTAACTATTATTGATTGGGCGTTAGGGATGATCAACCCACGCCGAGTCGAGCAAGGGTTAGATCCTGTTAATATTGCTGCAATTCCAATGGCGGATAAAAAGTCATTTGATATGCTGCAACGCTCTGAATCAACTGCCGTGTTCCAGCTCGAATCCCGCGGTATGAAAGATCTTATCAAACGCCTACAGCCTGACTGTTTTGAAGATATGATCGCTTTGGTGGCACTCTTCCGTCCCGGTCCGTTACAATCAGGCATGGTAGATAACTTTATTGACCGTAAGCATGGTCGAGAAGCTGTATCGTACCCCGATGAAAAATGGCAACATGAATCACTAAAAGAGATTCTTGATCCCACTTACGGCATTATTCTGTATCAAGAACAGGTAATGCAGATCGCACAGGTTCTAGCCGGATACACCCTTGGTGGTGCCGACATGCTACGTCGTGCGATGGGTAAGAAAAAACCATCGGAAATGGCGAAACAGCGTGCCGTATTTGAGCAAGGTGCTATCGACAACGGGGTTGATGGCGAATTGTCGATGAAGATCTTTGACTTGGTAGAGAAATTTGCCGGTTATGGTTTTAACAAATCGCACTCCGCTGCTTATGCGTTAGTGTCATACCAAACATTGTGGTTAAAAGCCCATTACCCAGCTGAGTTTATGGCTGCAGTAATGACGGCTGATATGGATAATACTGATAAGATCATTAGCTTGGTTGATGAATGTCACCGCATGAATCTTAAATTATTGCCGCCAGATGTGAATAAAGGTCTGTACCGCTTCAATGTTGATGATGAAGGCGCAGTCGTTTATGGTATTGGCGCGGTTAAAGGTGTCGGTGAAGGGCCGATTGAAAATATTATTAGTGCTCGTGAAAAAGATGGTCACTTTAAAGATTTATTTGATTTCTGTGCTCGAATTGATACCAAAAAGGTCAATAAACGTGTTCTTGAAAAGTTAATAAAATCAGGTGCATTGGATCGATTAGGGCCAAACCGTGCTGCAATGTTAGCAACACTTGATGATGCGATTAAAGCGGCGAGTCAATACCATAAAGCGCAAGAGTCGGGTCAAGAAGATCTGTTTGGTGTTTTAACTGAAGCCCCTGAAGAAGTTGAACATGCTTATGCTAATATTGCAGAAGCACCAGAAAGTGTTTGGCTTGAAGGTGAGCGTGAAACATTAGGGTTATACTTAACCGGTCATCCAATCAATGCTTATATTTCCGAATTAAAGCATTATACCACCTGGCGTTTAAAAGATGCGCAGCAAACAGGACGTGATAAAGTAGCGTCTGTTGCTGGGCTTGTGATTGCCGCTCGTGTGATGACAACTAAGCGTGGTAGCCGTATTGGTTTAATGACATTGGATGATCGTTCGGGGCGTATGGAAGTGATGTTATTCACTGATGCTCTCGATCGTTACATTGATTTGCTCGAAAAAGACAAAATAGTGGTTGTATCTGGACAGGTCAGCTTTGATGATTTCAATGGTGGCCTTAGAATGTCAGCACGTGAAGTGCTCGATATTTCAGAAGCACGAGAAAAACATCTTCGTGGTGTCGCTATTTCGGTAACCGAAGAGCAAATCGACGAACAATTTTTTTCCCGTTTCAGCCAAGTGTTGGAACCGCATAGAGCAGGTACTGTTCCTGTTCATATGTATTATCAGCGCTCGAATGCTCGGGCCAAGTTTACCTTAGGAACAGAGTGGCGCGTAACGCCTGCCGATAAATTATTATCGGATTTAAAAATGCTCCTAGGTGATAAACAGGTCGAGCTTGAGTTTAATTAAGTTAGCTTGTTATTTGTGGTAGGGTATAACCAAACCCTATTATTAAAATAAGCAAAAGGATTTTAAGTGGTATGAGCCTGAACTTCCTCGAGTTTGAACAACCGATTGCAGAATTAGAAGCAAAGATTGAAGCACTACGTGATGTATCACGCCGTGATGAGTCTAACTCGGTTGATCTTGAAAAAGAAATTGAGCAACTAGAAAAGAAAAGCCTCGAATTAACTAAGAAAATCTTTGGTGATCTTGGTGCCTGGCAGGTTGCGCAACTCGCACGCCATCCTCAGCGCCCATATACTTTTGATTATGTCGAGCACATGTTCGAAGAGTTTGATGAATTAGCCGGTGACCGTGCTTTTGCTGACGATAAAGCGTTAGTCGGTGGTATTGCACGTATTGATGGTCGTCCAATTATGGTTATTGGTCATCAAAAAGGACGTGGTACGACTGAAAAAGTTAAACGTAACTTTGGCATGCCAAAACCTGAAGGCTACCGTAAAGCGCTGCGCCTAATGAAAATGGCAGAGCGTTTTAAAATGCCGATTGTTACTTTCATCGATACTGCGGGTGCATACCCAGGTGTTGGTGCCGAAGAACGTGGACAATCAGAAGCAATTGCAATGAACCTCAAAGTAATGGCTGGCCTTACTGTGCCTGTTATTTGTAATGTGGTTGGTGAAGGCGGTTCTGGTGGTGCGTTAGCAATTGGTGTGGGTGATTGCGTTAACATGTTGCAATACTCAACCTATTCAGTGATTTCACCTGAAGGTTGTGCATCAATTCTATGGCGTGACGCTGATAAAGCGCCTCAAGCTGCTGAAGCGATGGGTCTAACAGCACCTCGTTTAAAAGAGCTTGAGCTAATCGATAATATTATCGAAGAGCCATTAGGTGGCGCACATCGTAATATGCCGTTAATGGCAAATACACTAAAAGCACAAATTAAAGCGACATTAGAAGAGTTAGATCAGCTAGATACTGAAGAACTACTTGAACGTCGTTATCAGCGTTTAATGAGCTACGGTTACTGTTAATCGTTGCTATTTTGCGCTTTAAGAAGGTCAGCATAAATGCTGGCCTTTTTTTATATTTTTATGTTGGCCAATGCTGTTTGTTGGTGTTGGTTAATGTATTGCTGGTATAGACTAAGAAATCTGTTTTTAGAAGATATAAGCCAATGTTGTATTCTCATTTTTGTCATCAAATACTTGCAAATCCACCTGTAACTAAGCGATTAGTGTTGGCATTAAGTGGCGGGTTAGATTCACGGGTCATGCTAGATTTATTGGCGCGTTTTATTGATCAACATCGTGATTATCGAGCCCATGCGGTATATGTTCATCATGGATTGAGTACTAATGCTGATACGTGGGCGCAGCAATGTGTCTCATGGGCGTTAGCAAGTGGTATTGATTGTGATATTGAGCGCGTAGTTTGTGAATTAGGTGGTGGTGCCAGTGTTGAACAAGCGGCGCGAGATGCGCGTTATAAAGCATTATCTCGTCATATATCAGCAGGTGATAGTTTGCTAACAGCGCAACATGCTGATGATCAAATTGAAACGGTATTATTAGCCTTAAAGCGGGGGAGTGGACCTGCAGGTTTGGCAGCAATGCCTGTATTAACCTCATTCGCAGCAGGATTACATTTACGACCGTTATTAACCATCAGCCGCGCAGCTATTGAAGCTTATGGCACCCAGCATCAGTTGCAATGGGTTGAAGATGAAAGTAATCAAGACCAACGTTATGATCGTAATTTTATTCGCCATCAAATAACACCACTGCTAAATGAACGCTGGCCAGGAATTCGTAAAGCGGTCAGTCGTAGTGCGCATTTATGTGGTGAACAAGAAGGTTTATTAGAAGAGTTATTAAGTTATCAGCTCCAACAAGCACTACAAGCTGATGGTAGTTTATATATTGCGGAAAATATCAGTGCTCGTTTAGGAATGGCCTTGATTCGACAATGGTTAAAACAACAGGCTGTGATCATGCCATCATTGGCACAGCTTGAACAAATCTGGTTTAACTTAGTTCAAGCAAAAATCGATGCTAATCCGCAAGTGTGTTGGCAGCAGTATCAAGTTCGTCGTTATCAGCAACAGTTGTATTTATTAGAGCAATGGCCAGATATCAGTGATTGGCAACAAGAATTGATCATTAACCAACGATGTCAGTTACCGCAAGCATTAGGAACTGTATGCTTGCTGCAGCAAACTCAAGCTGGATTACGCTTGCCTTATACCGATGAGGTGGTATCGGTTAGGTTTGACTATTTAGGTCCAGAGATAAAACCACAAGGACGCAGCGGTAAGCGTAAGTTTAAAAAATTACTTCAAGAATATCAGGTGCCGAGTTGGTTGCGTCGTCGTACACCAATGCTGTTTTATGGCGAGCAGTTAGTCGCTATGGCTGGAGTATTTATGGTTGATGAATTTATTGCACCTGTGACCGCAACGACGACTGTGCAGTTTTCATGGCAACGGTCATAAGTATTCCATTTAATTATCGGCACTATCAGTACAACAACGCATATGTTAATTTTTTTAACATATGCGTTTGTTTAATAAATATTTATTCAGATAGGTATTCTTTTGTTGCTAAAATATTCGATGCGCATTATTGTACTAGTTCACTGATACATAATAGTCGTTAATGAAGGACAGAATATGAGTAAACCATCGACACTTGGAGGTGCATGCATTATTGCTAGTGTGTGCGTAGGCGCAGGTATGCTTGGGTTACCAAGTGCTGGTGCTGGTGCATGGACATTATGGACAGTCCTAGCGATCTCAATAACGATGGTGATGATGACATTATCTGGTTGGCTATTACTTGAAGCATTAAAACATTATGATTTTAAAGTGTCATTTAACACCATTACTAAAGATGTGTTGAAAGGCAAAGTGAATGCGATCAATAACCTCTCGCTGTATTTTGTTGGTGGTATTTTGCTTTATGCTTATATTTCTTCATCTGGTATGATTTTTGGTGGTTTATTTGATATTAATGCTAAATTAGCGTCTATCTTGTTTGTGATTGCATCGTCTGTTTTTGTGCTTCATTCCACTCGCGCTGTTGATCGTATCTCAGTATTATTGATCATCTTCATGGCGAGCAGTTTCATTATTGGTATTTCAGGCCTGGCGACTAATATTCAGTTACCAACGCTGCTTGATAGTATGGATTCTCAAACCAGCCTTTCTCCTTATGCTCTTGCCATTTTACCCGTAGCATTAACTTCCTTTGGCTATCACCACTCAGTCAGCACTATGCGTGATTATTACCGTGATGAAAATCGTGCCAAAAACGCTATTTTAGGCGGCACTTTGATTGCATTGACGTTTTATGTGATTTGGGTGGTATGCATTTTTGGTAATTTACCTCGAACACAATTTGGCCCTATTATCGCCGCTGGTGGTAGTGTTGATGCATTAATGACGGCATTGGGTAGCGTTGTCAGCTCTAACAGTGTGAAGCAAGCTTTAAATATTTTCTCGATTGCTGCTGTTGTGTCATCATTTATTGGTGTTGGTTTGGGGGTATTTGATTATTTGGCAGATTTCTTTGGTTTTGAAGACACGAAACAAGGTCGCTTTAAAACATGGGCGGTGACTTTTATTCCACCACTGGTGTTCTCATTATTTGCTCCGTTTGGATTTGTAGCTGCGATTGGTTTAGCGGGTGCTGCTGCGACGATTTGGACCTGTATTATTCCAGCATTGTTAGCTAAAAAACTGCGTCAGCGTCAACCTGAACAACAAGGGTTTGTTGTACCTGGCGGTAATGCTACTGTTTATGCGGTAATAATCTTTGGCGTATTAACTGCGTGTTTCCATTTATTAGCGATGGCTGATGTACTGCCAATATTCAACGGCTAATTGAGTCATTACACCAAAGAAATGTTATTTAATAAGTATAAAAAACGGCACTGATGAGTGCCGTTTTTTTATTTGATGTTTATAAGTCAACGTTAACGAAACTGTTGTACTTCAGGTAAGAAATCAAAGCCACCGGTGGCTAATTTTGCAATTAATTGTTCACGATCGATATCAAAAAATTTGACTAAATCATCGAGGGTATTAAATTCATCGCGGATCTTCATGTTGACGATACTCATCAACATCACAGTATCCATAGTTTCAAATTTTGATAAATCCATTGTTTAGTCCTCGTGATCACTGATCAATAAGTTGGCAGCGGCAAAAGCTGCACGTTCACGTACGTCTAATGGTAATTCAGTATTAGCTGCAATATCATCCAATGTCTTAATTGCACACTTAATTGCCGTGGGAATATAGCCTTGATCACCACTGCCAATTTGAGAGTAAGTCATTCGAATTAGCTCACAACATTGATAAACTTGCATGGTCTTTCCTTTGCCTAAAAATATTCACATAAGATCAGAGTGACGAATCTTATGTGAATATACTGAAGCGGTTATTGAGTTGAATATTATCATAGCTGTGAAAGAGATAAAAAATGTTTGTGATAATTAAGCTATAAAAAAAGCCACCTAAATGGGCAGCTTTTTTAAATTTATATGGTTGTTAATTAAGCCATTTTTTGCTTAAGAAAGTCCATAACATCAGCAGCAATCACGGCTTCTTTAGTACCTGTACGGCGGTTCTTATATTCCATCTCACCATTTTCAAGGCTACGATCGCCAATTACGATAGTGTGAGGAATGCCGATTAATTCCATGTCAGAGAACATCACACCAGGACGTTCTTTACGATCATCAAATAATACTTCGATACCCATTGCAGTAAGATCTGCGTATAGCTTCTCTGCTGCTTCCTGAACGCGCTCTGATTTATGCATATTCATTGGTACGATAGCCACTTGGAAAGGCGCTAGAGCGTCAGGCCAGATGATGCCGTATTTATCATTGTTTTGTTCGATAGCTGATGCCACAACACGTGATACACCAATACCGTAACAACCCATTTCTAGAATTGAACTCTTACCGTTTGAATCAAGTACGCTACAGTTCATCTTATCAGAGTAAGTGGTACCTAATTGGAAGATATGACCAACTTCGATACCACGTTTTAGCATCAACGTACCTTGGCCACATGGGCTTGGATCGCCTTCAACGACGTTACGTAGATCATCAACACGGCCAAGTTCAACGTCACGACCCCAGTTGATACCGATGTTGTGTTTACCGTCAACGTTAGCACCAGCAGCAAAGTCACTCATTACCGCAACACTGTGATCAACGATAAACGGTAGTTCAAGGCCTACAGGACCTAGAGAACCAGCACCAGCACCGATAAGCTCACGCATTTCTTCTTCCGTCGCCATCTCTAATGGAGATGCAACTTCTACAAGGTTTTCTGCTTTGATTTCGTTAAGTTCGTGGTCACCACGGATGATCAATGCCACGATAGGTGCGTCGATTTCATCAGAAGCTTTAACGAATAACGTTTTCACTGTTTTTTCGATAGCAATGCCGTGTTGTTCAACCAATTCTGCAATAGTTTTCGCATTTGGCGTATCAATAATGGTCATTGCTTGTGTTGGTTCAGCACGTTCAACAGCAGGTGCAATAGCTTCTGCTTTTTCGATGTTAGCAGCGTAATCAGATTCAGTAGAGAATGCGATTAAGTCTTCGCCGCTTTCGGCCAGTACGTGGAACTCTTGAGAACCATTACCACCGATTGCGCCTGAGTCAGCTAATACAGGACGGTATTCAAGACCCATACGGTCAAAAGCTTTACAGTAAGCAGCATGCATAGTATCGAAAGACTTTTGTAAGCCGTCTTTATCGATATCAAAGCTGTAAGCATCCATCATGCAGAATTCACGTGCACGCATTACGCCAAAACGTGGGCGACGTTCATCACGGAATTTAGTCTGAATTTGGTATAAATTAAGTGGCAGTTGCTTGTATGAGCTTACTTCGTTACGTACAAGACTAGTGATCACTTCTTCTGCTGTTGGGCTTAGTACAAACGGACGGAAATGACGGTCAGTAAAGCGAAGTAGTTCAGGACCCATCTTTTCAGAGCGGCCAGTCTCTTCCCATAGTTCAAACGGCTGAACAACGGGCATCAAAGTTTCGATTGCGCCTGCATTGTCGATTTCTTGGCGAACGATGTTTTCGACTTTACGCAGCACACGCAGACCTGTAGGTAGCCAGGTATATAGACCTGAAGCTAACTTACGGATCATACCTGCACGTAGCATTAGTTGGTGACTAATGACTTCTGCGTCGTTTGGAGTCTCCTTCAGGGTAGAAAGAAGATATTTACTGGTACGCATTGATGGTATCCGTTATTGATAAAAGGAAAGAGAAGGAACTGATGTTCCACCCGTCAGTATCATGACGATAGCCCTTTATATTACCAGTCTCGGCGCTATTCGCCAAAGATAACTACATAAGATCTATTATTGATTAATAGTATCGATACTAATTACCGTAACAATGGGCTCAGTCACCATAAAATGAATGTTAAAATTAAATAAATTTACCGCATAAACTTTATTGTCAGTTTTGCCTTTTTTATAGGCTGGGCGTGGATCTTGAGCTAAGACTTCTGTGATCACAGCGCGATGATAATCGGCTTGTTTGCCACGTAATTGTTGTTGAGCATGCTCACTAAATTGAACATCGAATATTGGTGGTTGTTCAGAGGCAAAACCACCTAAGGCATTGGGTAAGCTGTCTGAATAGGGAATATAAGGCTTAATATCAACAATCGGTGTACCGTCAACTAAGTCGGTTCCTCCTACATCAATGATCACTTGGCCATTATGATGTCGTACTCCTTTTAATTTAACGGCTGACATTCCAATACCATTGGGACGAAAAGTAGCGCGACTTGCAAAAACACCAATTCGCTCATTACCGCCAAGACGCGGAGGACGTACTGTTGGCCGCCAACCCGCCTTTAAATTTTGGTCAAATAAAAATAATAACCATACATGGCTAAATTGTTCGATGCCACGCACCGCTTCTAGGGAGTTAGCTTCACCTTGTAAAATAACTTCGCAGCGAGCACTGGGGACGAGTCCTGGTTGACGAGGGACTGCAAACTTTTCTTTATAAGGAGAGTGGACGATACCGATAGGTTCAATGCTATAAGCCATCAAATTAAGCCAATGTTAAGCTGAAGATAATGAATCAATATAACATAAAAAGCAGGCACTAAGGCCTGCTCTTCAATGATGTATTGCTAATTGGTGCGATTACCAGCCTTTAACCGCGCCGCCTTTAAAGATAGTCTGAGCTGAATTATAAACTTCATCTGACTGATAAGCTTGAATGAACTTTTGTACATTTTCAGCATTAACGTTATCTTCACGAGCGACAATAATATTAACGTAAGGCGACTGTTTGTCTTCTACGAAAAGACCATCTTTTTCAGGTGTTAAGTTTAAGCTACTAGCGTAAGTATTATTAATTACGGCTAATGCAACATCATCTAAAGAACGTGGTAATTGCGCGGCTTCTAATTCTACGATTTTAAGATTTTTAGGATTATTCACAATATCTAGCACTGTTGCGGTTAAACCTGTATTTGGTTTTAGTGTAATTAGACCTTGTTGTTGTAATAATAATAATGAACGACCAAGGTTAGTGGGATCATTGGGTACTGCAATTTGATCACCATCTTTTAATTCATCCAGTGCTTTAATCTTATTTGAATAGCCTGCAATAGGGTATACAAACGTATTGCCAGCAATCGCAAACTTATAACCACGATCTTTAATTTGTTGATCTAAATATGGCTTATGCTGAAAAGCATTAGCGTCAATAGAGCCTTCTGCTAATGCCGCATTAGGTGAGACATAATCTGTAAAAGTAACTAATTCAACATCAAGCCCATATTTATCTTTGGCTTGTTTAGCAGCAACTTCTGCCACTTGTTCTTCAGCTCCCGCCATGACACCAATTTTTACTTTACTGTTATCAATGGGGGTTTCTTGCTCACTACAGCCTGTTAATGTGATAGCTGCCGCAACGCCAGCAATGGCAAAAAGGTGTTTAAGATTGAACGCCATAGTATTACTCCTTAAATGGGCTTTCCTTGATGATATAAATAATCTTTTGCTACTAACGGTGATCGACACGTTTTACTAAGTGATCACCAATTGATTGAATAAGTTGAACTAAAATAACGAGCATAATGACGGTGATAGCCATGACGGTGCCATCAAAACGCTGATAACCATAACGAATACCGACATCACCCAAGCCTCCGCCTCCAACGGTTCCCGCCATGGCGGAATAACTAATTAAAGTCACTAAAGTAATGGTGATCGCATTAATAATGCCGGGTAAAGCTTCTGGTAATAATACCTTGGCGATAATTTGCATCGGGGTTGCACCCATAGCTTGTGCCGCTTCTATTAGTCCTGTTGGAATTTCTAATAACGCCCCTTCAACTAAACGCGCGATGAAGGGAATTGCACCGACTGTTAGTGGCACAATGGCGGCAGCGGTACCAATAGAACTGCCAACTACAAATCGCGTAAAAGGGATTATGGCGACTAATAAAATAATAAACGGAATTGAACGGCCAATATTAACCACAATACCTAGAATTTTATTTAAAACAGGGTTTTGCCATAAGCCATTTATTTTAGTGAGATGTAATGTCACACCAAGAGGAATGCCAATAATAAAGCCAATTAACCCTGACACCAGCACCATGGTTAACGTTTGCCCTAATGCTTCGATAAGTAATTCAGTCAGGCGCTGATTGCTCTGCCACCATGTTGTTATTGAATCAAGCGACATAACCTAGTACCTCGACATTTAATTTGTGATCACGTAAAAACCTAATAGCGTTATCAATGGCAGTTTGAGTACCAAAGAATTCGGCGAGCATTAATCCAAACTTAACCCCTCCTGCATAATCCATATTTGAACTAAGAATACTGATATCAAGATTAAACTCGCGTGCAACTTGGCTAATTAATGGTGCATCGACAGAGTCTCCAGTAAATTCCAGTCTAATAAGGGGATAACTTCCTTTTACTGAGGTTGGTGTCATTCTTAATTGATAATCTTCAGGAATCGACAAATCTAACGTTGAGCGAATAAACGCTTTGGCTAATTCGGTTTTCGGGTGTGCAAAAATGTCGCCGACAAGGCCTTGTTCGACCAATTCACCACCGCCAATAATCGCAACTTGATGACAGATACGTTTAACCACATCCATTTCATGAGTAATCAATAAAATAGTTAAGTTAAGTTGCTGATTAATTTTACGTAATAAAGCCAGTATTGATTGCGTTGTTGCGGGATCAAGTGCGCTGGTGGCTTCATCACACAATAAAACTTTGGGATCAGATGCTAAAGCTCTTGCGATAGCTACCCGTTGTTTTTGACCACCACTTAAGTTTGATGGATAGCTATTACGTTTATCTTCTAGACCGACTAATGATAGTAGCTGAGTGACCTTAGTATTTATTTCTGGTTTTGAAATACCAGCAAGCTCTAACGGTAGTGCAATATTGGCAAAAACTGTGCGTGATGAAAGCAAATTAAAATGCTGAAAAATCATACCAATTTTACGACGAGCTAAAGTTAATTCATTAGATGAAAGGGTGGTTAAATCAATACCATCAACAATAACATTACCTGTTGTTGGCTTTTCTAATAAATTCACACATCGAATTAGTGTACTCTTTCCTGCTCCTGATGAGCCAATCACACCGAAAATTGTTCCCTGTTCTATGGTGAGATTAATATCTTTTAGCGCATTGATTGCTTTCTCACCTTGATAGAACACTTTATTGACTTGTTTTATTTCTATCATTGAACTTCCTGATTAATTAGATGCAATCCATCATGTGCAAATAGTGCTATATTGCATTTATTGTTAACAATTGGTTGTATCAGTTAAAATAGATCAACTGCTGTTAAGCTGATGCTATTTCCAATCGCTTTTTAAGTCAATAGCTATTTTTACGTCTAGACGTCTAAATGGTCGTAGGGTTTATTACAGTACTCTGTTCATGGCTAATCAGTCTTGTGGATGTGATAACTAATACTTTTCAATACCAACTCGTGACATAATCAAACCAATATCTAATTGTTGAGGGCTTTCTTTTGGCCAAACCAGCTGTCTTTATTGATCGTGATGGCGTAATAAACGTTGATCGCGGCTATGTACATACTGTTGATGATTTTGAATACATTGATGGTGTTTTTGATGCATGTAAAAGATTCAAAGAAATGGGTTACTTACTTGTTTTAGTTACTAATCAATCTGGTATTGCTCGTGGTATCTTCAGCGAAGATGAGTTTATTTCTTTGACTGAATGGATGGATTGGAATTTCGAAGATCAAGATATTGAATTTGATGGTATTTACTATTGCCCACACCATGCAACGGAAGGCAAAGGTGAATATTTACAAGATTGTGATTGTCGTAAACCAAATCCAGGCATGTTTATCTCGGCGCAAAGTCATTTAAATATTGATATGTCAAAATCAGTAATGATTGGTGATAAAGCTGATGATATGAAAGCAGCGATAGCGGCAGATGTTGCTTTTAAAGTATTAGTACGTACAGGTAAAGCGATCACTGAAGAAGGTGAAGCATTAGCTGATGCTGTATTAGACAGCGTTAAGAATGTACCAGCATGGCTCGCTGAAAACGCGTAATTGTTCATGATATAAAGCAGTAGGTGATCTACTGCTTTTATTTTAGAGGTTATCAATTATAGCGTTGCGTCTTCTCTTTCTACTTCCTACTCATTGTGAAACACCACATCTTGTTTATCCTCTCTAGCTTATTTACAGCTTCTTTTTATTTTATTGCTGCTTTAATTTTCACTTCATCACTATTTAACGACTATTAAGATGCTATTTAGATACAAGATTAAATGTAGTTATTATTAATTTTTGATTAAAAAATGGATGCAATATGAATTTTTGAACAAAAATAAAGCGGTTGATTGTTTTGGTATAAAAAAACTATTGTCAGCTTCAAAAATCTCCCTATAATGCGACCTCACTGACACGGACAACGGCGCAAGTGGTTACCGAAAGTCAGTAT
>NZ_JAYXUH010000018.1:0-86657 GCF_036040035.1 Photobacterium sp. S4TG1 | reverse complement strand
AGGGAATAAAACCTTTCTCCTATTTTCTCTATCGTTTTCCCATTTCTACTATTTATTGGAGTTACGATTTGTTCTCCAACCACTTTTTTCAGTGTCATTAAAGCATTATGTTCAGAATCAATTTCAGAAATACTCCTGCTTGAATTATATCGTCTCAGAGCATATAAATTCTGCCCATCACAAGATACACGCCATGTTTCGTTCATATGACCTGAGCCAAAGCTATCAAACTTACTATTTTCTGGAAAATCAAAATATTTGCTTAAAAACTTCATTACTACTTCTTCAATTTCGATGTATGGAAATGGCCTAACAACTTATTATATTAACAACTTACCCGAATTTGTTCTTTGAACGTGCGCCCGTATTTATCTTTTAATAATATAAAAAACGTTATAAATCAGATGCATTTTCACTCATAAATCCCGATAGTAATCACAAAATCGGGCACTTGCCATTTAGTTTCCGATTTTTCTACTAATAACTGATACTGTATATAAACACAGTGTAAAAGAACTGCATCAAACGAAGATAGCGAAGATAGCGAAGATAGGACAGCCACATCTTTACTTTAAACATTCAACGCGCTGTGAGTAGATTCCCTATCGCCCTCGCGGGCATTCACTGTAGGGAATAACGAGGTTGGGTTGTCGTTCATTACAATACCGCAAAGATTACTCACCACAAAAAGTTGTCCGTTTAACGGCACAACCCTTTTGTCCATGCTGTCAGCATGTCATGCAATTGGCGGGGATTTTTCGCCCCAAATAAAAACATAAAATAATAAAATAATAAAATAATAAAATAATAAGGATAATGGCATCAACGCGTAATAATTAAAGAGGATCTAATTATAAATCAATAAATTAAATTGATTGGTTCACGCCAAGGATAACGCTCGATTTCTTTTCAGCACCACCCTTCATGACATTCGCAATATTTACTTATATAAGGTTGCTCGGGCTTGTCCAACACTTGAATAGGTGTCGGCTGCGCGACACATATCCTTATCTGTTATGTGATTGGGTTAAGTAATGGTAATTGCCCTAATAATATACCAGCCCTAGCTTCATTCTCTAGTGAATAAGCCTCAATGCTAGAGCTAAGCAATACGTATTGATATTCCAGTTTTTCATGAATATATTTTTTCGTAAGCTCATCAAGTTTCAATTTACCAGAAGCAAACAAAGGAAGTTCAGATGGTTTTAAGTTGGGAATAACTAGTCTATTTGCTACATATACACAAAACTGATCACCACTTAAGCGCCCTGAAGCATGGCTATTAAGGCGAGTAATTAACCCATATTTCGTTTTATGAGTATTTTTCTCAATTTCACGTCCAGACATACCACTGTAAATTAATTGTTCACCTTCCCAAATTACGTATACACCTGCTGAAACCATTGGAATTTCAGAATTTGGCCAATTTGAAAATTTATACCTTTTCGTAAACATTCTAATTGCTACCTACTTTAATCACATAACAACTTATTATATTAACAACTTGCCATTTAGTTTCCGGTTTTTCTACTAATAGCCGTAGCTGTACATAAATACAGTATAAAAGATCTTCATCAAACGAATACACGACAGCCATATATTACTTTAAACATTCAACGCGCCGTAAGTAGATTTCTATCGCCCTCACGGGCATTCACTGTAGGGAATGACGGGGTTGGGTTATCAGGCGAGTTCGTAATTATGGTTTATTACGAGGGCATGAGAAGAAACAACTTCAACTGAGCCAATATGCATTTATGTTTGCAGGGCAACTAACGTTACCCTCTCCACAAAAAGTTATCCATTTAACGGCACAACCTTTCGTCCATGCTGTCAGCATGTCATGCAATTAGCGGGGATTTTTCGCCCCAGATAACCACGTTCAATAATAAGGATAATGGCATTAACGCGTAATAATTAAAGAGGATCTAATTATAAATCAATAAATTAAATTGATTAGTTCACACCAAGGATAACGCTCGATTTCTTTTCAGCATCACCCTTCATGATATTCGTAATATTTACTTATATAAAACGGCTTAGGCTTGTCCAACACTTCGGCTGCGCGACACATATCCTTATCTGTTAAACGCAGCTAAAAAACAATGCAGGGCTGATATTATATTTAGATGAAATAGCTTGAATATGCTCTTTCGTTAGCTTACGAGAACCATTAAGGATCATTGAAACTAAACTTTTACCACCAATGACATCTTTTAAGTCATCAGCTTTAAGTTGATACTGATCCATTAATACACATAGTGTTGCTACACCATCATCTAAGTTCTCAATACGAGCATTAAACTCTGCAAATTCATCTGCATGATCTTCCCAACGTTCGATAGAGACTTCTAAAACCTCAATTAATGGTTTGTAGATATCATATTCTTCAATAAGATCTTCCATTAACGCCAAGGCTTCAGCATATTCTTCTTCCGTTGAAATATGACCGACAAAACTAGCCATTGAAAATAATTGTAATGCTGTTGATTTAACTTGACTAAAATTTTTCATTTCGACTCCTTTGCGTATTTTGCACATAATTTGTCATATTCTGCGTGAGGAACAATATGCTTAACAAACATTCTGTTATCTCGAAATTCGATAAAAGTCATTAATCGTAAATTATTCCCACCGATATCCAGAACATACCATTTATCTTTATACTTAAAGTTATCTAAGCTTGGGTAAACATTTTTCATTTCCAGCGGATTTGAAAAGTTATTATTTTTTAATGATTTATATAATGAATCAATGGCCGCAGCATCATTCGGGTATTTTTTTGCCGCATCACTAAAAGGTTTTCTTGATATTACGTGCATAAACACCTCTAAGTTCACTATATGTGAATATAGCACCTACGAACAAAGTTCACAACTTGTGAACCGCAAAGAATGCGAATATAGGACAGCCATATATTTACTTTAAAAAATATTTACTTTAAAAATTTAACGCGCTGTGAGTAGATTCCCTATCGCCCTCGCGGGCATTCACTGTAGGGAATGACGGGATTGAATTTGCTGCTCATTGCAAAATAGTAATACACGACAGCCATATATTACTTTAAACATTTAACGTGCTGTAAGTAGATTTCTATCGCGTTCGCGAGTATTCACGGTAAGGAATGATGGCAATTGTTTGGGCATGGGTTTTCTGAAATAGATAGAGAGAGCCGCTTTACTGGGAATATTAAGACCAGAAAAAGGGACACTATGATAAGTATCCCTAAGAAGAGTTCAGAGTGCGAGCTATAACAGTTTGCTTATACCTCGCGTTAATAATGTAAGTTGCCTTACTTTGCCTCTGACGCTGTTGTATGTTCAACATTGTTAGCGTTGTCATACAATTTACAATAAACCGTTTCATGCATCTGGCCTCAGTTGGCTAATGCGCTCATTTATCTCATATCTAGTGTAATAAACCCAACTCTCGCGCTTCGGCAAGGGTTAGCCCACTGGCTTGAATATCGCGTAGCATCTCAATGCGTCGTCGTGCAGCACCTTGCTGCTTCTTGCTATCTGCGATGTTGGTCGCCGAATCGTCTTTGTGTTCCCACTTAGATGAAACGGAAGAAATTTCTGAATAATCGATAGAATTAATAGACACAATACCCTCCTAAAGAAACCTGTGTCGACATGCAGTACTTAGTATCAAAGGTTTTTAATTGAAAAAAGCACATAACAACAAGTTTGTGAACAAGGCCATATTCGTAAGAAAATAACCCAAAAACACTAGTAATAAATCTATTTATTGCGTAGTTTTGATCATTCGTGCCTTACAAATAATCCATGCTTAAACGCAAAGATTTATTTCACTATGTCGTCTTTTTGCCTCATGCCTTTATGTGCTTTTATCTACAAAACACCCTACTAAGTTCATAACGTCACGTTAATACCATTAGAAGTAAAAATAATTAACGATATAAACAGTTAATGCACTTCGTTGTTTCACTATTAACAACAGATTAGGTATCATTTTACAGTCTAAAATGTGAAACTTTACATTACAAAAATTTACCTATAGCTCGCTATCTAAAAAGCGTACTGTAACAAGATAGCTTTAATTAAGGTCTACTATTATGAATGCAATGTCATCTGAACGTGCACAACCAGGTGCTTTATCAAATCCAAATACGTTTGCTGAATATCTCACTTTTGTTTTTAAAGCTAATGCGAATGCAGAAGCGGTAGCTGACGCTTTTGCGAAAATTCAGATCATTGAAAAATCCATTGGGCAAAAAGACGCAACCGCAGACCTTAGCTTTACAATGGGTGTGTCTCACCATGGTTGGTCAACGGCTTTCCCTACAACACCAGCACCAGCTTTACTTAAAGATTTTGAAGCAATGGTTGATGGCGAACGCCAATTCCCAAGCACGCCTGGTGATATGTTTATTATGATTAAATCTGAACGTATGGATTTAAACTATCAAGCGGCTAAATATTTAACGTTAGCATTTGCAGATGTGGCAACATTAATTGAAGATATTCAAGGTTTTAAATACCTTGATAGCCGCGATATGATTGATTTTGTTGATGGCACTGAAAACCCTAAAAATGAATCTCGCATGAAAGCGGTATTAGTGGTTGATGATCTTGATATTCACCAAGGTGGTAGTTACTTAACGGTTCAACGTTATATTGACCGTCAAGGCTTATGGGACAAGCAATCTACTGAATACCAAGAACAAGTTGTTGGTCGTACTAAACTTGATGATATTGAACTTGACGATGATGTGAAGCCTATATGGGCACACAACAACAAGAGTAAGGTTATCGTTGATGATAAAGAAATCAAAATGCTCCGCCAAAACCGTCCTTACGGCAATGCAATGGAACATGGCACCATGTTCATTGGCTTAACGGCATCACCTATTACAATGAGCACTTCATTACAACAAATGATCTATGCTGACAGTAATGGCCATTACGACCGTTTACTTGATTTTGTTGAAGCAAAAACAGGTACAAACTACTTTATCGTTTCGCAAACATTGCTAGATACTTTTGCTGACTAAGCTATTTAATTATTAGTCACTTTTGCAGCCCATTGTCGTTTATCGTCAATGGGCTGATTAGGTTATTCCCTTAAAATCAGCACAATAAATCACTATAAGCCAACATAAGTAAATCTTTGTTAACACTAACTCATTGAATCTATTAACGCTCAATTTTTTTTACAGAATAATGGCTTGCTTCCTAACAATTTCTGTTGTCCCCTATAGACTTATTTATTATTAGCGCTTTTTTATCACCGATATGAAAAAGCATTTTCTCTGGGGGCAAGTAATGTACAACACCCTTTTTACCCGCGTCTCACTCGCTGCAATTATTGCTGTTATTGCGGGTTGTAGTTCAACTCCACCACCACCAACGCCAGCACCTGATTACAGTTTCAAAACAGCAGCCAAAAAATTTATCGCTGCCGATAGCTCTCGTAGTAATGGGGTTGTTGTTGATAAAGGTCTGTTTTATCCAAAAGAAACTTTTTCTTATAGTTATCGTTATTGTTCCAGTAGCGAGCAACAAGCACAGCAAGACATGGCTCAGTTTAATCAATTAGCCGCCAAGACTTGTTCGATTAATAAAGGTTCACTGGTTAATTTAGATACTGGCACATGGTGTGTTCAACATCCAAATACTGATCAAGAAACGCCCCTCTTTGCTGCACGCATTTCTTCCATTGATCTGTGGGCCGATATCTGTTCTGGCGGTCCTTTTGTGACAATGCGTATTATTGAAAACCGTGATATTCCTCAATCAGCGTGGGTCGATGGCGCAGCCTTATTAGGTTATCAACCTTATTCAGTCCACCGTACATTAATGAGTTCAAAAGCCATTGAACAACTTGATGATGCTACACCACCACCGGCAGAAGAAACATGGACGGAAGAGACAGCCTTTATTGCAACTCATGTTGGTGAGACAGTCTGTATATATAAAAAGTCAAAAGACGACACATACGGTGTCACCTATAAAGGCACGATTGAAAGCGTAAAAGATGGCCGAGTACGTGTACTTGCAACACGTAAGATCAAAGGTGATGTTCGTATTGCACCTATATCAACACCATTACCATGGCACAAGCAAGCAATTATAGAAGCTGACGCTAAGTCTTGGTTTATCTGCCAGTAAATTTTATTTATTTATCAATGAATTAATTTATATCTCTTAAAATAATAACGGCTGCATTTAATCAATAAATGCAGCCGTTATTTTATATTCTAAGATTATATCTTGGTATTTCTAATCGATTTACACTATAAATTGATTAAAAAATGCTAGTGTTTCACATAATGCTTGATTACGTATCACATCTTTTTCCATTAATATTTCATGGCGAGCATTACGTATCACTTTCATATGACAATGCTTGCTCTGACCGCAAAACCGATGATGGCTATTATTATCAACAATTGTGTCACTGCCCGCTTGTAATAACAGTACGGGGATCTCTATTTTTTCAACATCACGAATACAATGATCAGCCGCTTCCATTGCTTGCCATAACCAGCGTGGGCTGGGGCCTCCAATCCGTAATTCAGGATGGATTTGGTATAAATGCTTAGCCCAGACATAGCGTAATTTACTCTGACACAAGGCATTATTTTCAAACGGCTCTTCATGATAAGGCTTTTGCCCTAACACATATGACGGTTCATGCTGATAATGTTCCATGATTTTAGCGATAGATGAAGCCACCAGTTTTAACGGTACTGGCATATGAATACCAAACATCGGCGCATTCAATACTACCGCATCAAATTGGCTATTATATTTTTCTAAATACAGCGTGGTGATTGCACCACCCATTGAGTGAGCTAATAAAAAACGGTGTTGATAGGTTTTTTCTTTATCTACAACTTTAGTGATAAACCCATTTAAATCATCTACATAATCATCAAAGTTATCTACGTGACCCAATTCAGGATCCGTCGTTAACCGCTCAGAAGCACCTTGGCCTCGATGATCATAGCCATAAACATCATAACCTTGTCGTGAAAACTCAAAGAATAATTCTTGATACTTCCAAAAACTTTCATTACGACCATTTACAATCACAATACAACGGGTATTAATCGGATTAGTTACGCTAATCCACTGGATCTGAACGCCATCTTTACCACTAAATGCACTTTGTTTGCGACGTAACCACATACTATGAACGTCATTTTCCATTAACTGTGTAAACACCGACTCCTTGGTTGAAAATTCAACATTACTCTGGTTCATTGATTAGCAACTTCTTAGTAAAAGCTCCTCAAATATGTCATTACACAATGGCATTATTTGAATATTAACATTAAGCAAATCTCATTAAATCAACGTTCTCTGTGTCATGCTTATAATCTGTTTTATAAGGAGCATCTTTGATATTAATATGACGACCAACTGTATTTAAAAAATATTTACCCGATTGATATCCTAAACGATAATCTATATCGAGCGATGCCAAATCACTGCCAATCATTTTTGAACTTAATGGCTTTTGCGGGTGAATTTCAAAAATGGTAACGTCATCAGGCGGATTACTTAAAAATGTTTGGGTTTTACGATAATTATCTTCATGCTCTAATAACATTTCAATCATGCCGGCGGCTTTAGAATGCCCCAGAGCACGGCGAATATTTGTCATCCAGCAATGATCAAATGATGTATCTATTGGTACTGTACGTATTACAACAATATGACGATAACCACGTTCATATGCCTCTTGCACAGGGATCGGAGCACATAAACCACCATCAACCCAAAATTCATTTTGAGAAAAAATAGGCTGTTTATTTAACACAGGCACGGCACAAGACGCTTTTAATGCTAGCGACCAGTTATCACTGTTTAAGTTAAAATATGCCGCTTGGTGGCTTGTAGTGCCACTTGCTGAGGCTAAGACTGTACGTGAACGCATATTTTCACGCCCTTGTTGCCAATCAAGCTCAAAACTGGTCTGCGTTTGCTTCATTAACCAATCAAGATCTAACCCTTCACGGCCAAAAATAAAACGATAAACATCAAAAAAATGATGGTCTGTTGTTGCTTGAGTGATCACTTTATATGCATGTTTATATTGACCGCAGATATACGATGCTAAATTCAGCGATCCAGCTGATGTGCCCACCATCAACGAAAATGGATTAAAATCGGCTTCTAAAAAAGCATCTAAGACACCTGCGGTAAAAATGCCGCGTTGGCCGCCGCCTTCAGTAACTAAAGCTATTTTAGAAATGTCGCTTGAATCAAAGGAAAATCCGTCAATATTTTGTACTGCATAAGAGATGTGTTTACCAGTCATAACATTATTACTTTTTTGAGGGCATTTGTCATACAAATTGATTTAAGAAGTGGACAGTATAATCACTGTTGAATTAAGTATAAATTACTCAAAATAATAACTGATATTCTAAATATGAGCCCCTTGGCACATCAGAAATAAGCCCAGCTATATAATTATTCAGTCATATACGGTAAAAATATTTTATGAACATCAACCCGTGCTTTTAGCTTTGCCGCTAAGAGATAGAGCCCACCTAATTTACGGTGTAAGAAAATAGCGTCCGCAGGAGGTGTATGCCAATAGCCTTGTTTCATGCTTAACTGCTGGCCTGCATCTCGAATACGGTGCACCATATCGGATTGACCAAAATCATACACACCTTGATATTTTAGCGGCTCACATGCTTCTAAACACAGAGCTAATAATGCCTGTTGAGCTTGAGGTTCAATTGGCTGAGAGAAAAAGCCAATCTGTTTTAACGCCGCTAACATTTGCGATTGGTCATCGACTACAGCCCCAGTCATCAATTGACGATAACCTTCCGTAATCGCGACGGGATAAACACGTGTTGCCCCAAAATCAAGTAACACTAATTGCTGAGAATCAAGATCATACCGATAATTGGCAAAGTTAGGATCTGTTTGAACCAGTCTAAATTCAAATACTTCCTTAAACAGTAGGCTAAAGGCAAGCTCGATAGCATGGTCACGTACAGCTTGTGGTTGCTGTACCAATGCCTCAACTTCTATTCCTCCAACAAATGTCATCGCAAGAATATGCTTAGTTGTTAAATCATCCGCAATTTCAGGTAACACATAGCGTGTATCCGTGGCTAATAATTGGCGATATTGCTTCACATACTGGGCTTCAAGTAAATAATCAGCTTCAGCGTGAAGTTGCTTTTTAGCCTCATTCAATAATTCAGAAACATCGAGCTGTTTTGGAACCAAACCACTAATATTTAATAATGTCGCGACGTTGTTTACATCACTATCAATACTTTTATTGATCCCTGGATATTGAATTTTTAACGCCAATAGCCGCCCATCTTGCGTTGTAGCTTTATGAACTTGCCCAATAGAAGCGGCGGCAATGGGATAAAATGAAAATTGACTGAATTGTTGTTGCCAATCATTTCCCCATTGTAACTCTAGAGATTGATTTAACTGACTGATCGGCATTGGTTTGGCATTTGCTTGTAACCGAGACAATAACTCAGTTAACTGGGGTGGTAGCAAATCACCGCTATCCATTGATAATAACTGGCCAACTTTCATCGCGGCACCACGTAAATCAGCTAATTGGTCAGCGACACGTTTTACGTTATTTGGCGTTAGAATCAATTCACTAATCTGTGGTCTATGCCCTGTTGCAAGTTGTTTTGCTCCCTCGGCAACCATACCTGAGGCGACTCGCGTGGCTAATGATCCTAGCTTGGCTAGGCGAGATAATCGACTACTTGGTACTTTTGAATATTGTTTTTTATCATTCATTTATCAACTCTTTACTCTGAGCAGCTATCTTACTTTACTCTTTGACTACTAATGATAATAGTATCACAGAAAGCCGAATCGAACTCTGGCATAAAATAACGATAAACAGTTAAAAAAAAGGCCGATAACGCTTGCTAAAATAGCGCACATTATCGGCCTTTCTAACAGAGTAAATTAATCGTATTCAGGCTCGTTACGATTTTTAAAATTCACTAAAAGACCGAGTACTAATACCACGACGGTTACAATGAAAATTGATTGGAACACATGGTGATATTGTGTCGCTGAAGCTATTAAATCTGCTGTATTTGTTAACTGTGTGCCAGTTGATGTCAATTCTGCGATATTTGCTGCTAAATAGTTAGCGACTGAGCCACCCATTAGCATATAGATACCTGCAACTGTACCTGTAGCACCTTGAGGGTTCATACGGGTAATGGCAGATAAGGCCACAGGGTCAATAAATAACTCAGCAATACCAATTAAGAATAGACCAATAAATAGCCATAGGAAGGTTGTGTGGCCACTTACCATTGCTAATTTAGATGATAATGTAATTAAGCTAAATCCAGCAGTTAGCAAAAATAGCCCCATATTCAGTTTGGTTAAAGTACGTACTGAGATCTGACGAGCAGCTAATACTTTCCACAACCATGCCACCGCAATACCACCAACAATAACCGCAACAGGGTTCACTGATTGGAAGAATGCTGTTGGAATATGGTATCCAAAGATATCGGTATCAATATTACGTTCAATAAACAAGCTGATAGAACTACCACCCTGCTGATCAAATGCCCAAAACACCATACCAAATAACATAAAGTAGATAATCGCATTTAATTTCTTACGATCTTCAGTGCTACTCTTGCGGTATAAACGGAACATTTGTAATGCAGAAAACGCTAAAATAACTGCAAGAATATAACCTGCTAATAAATCTTGGAGCACAAAAACCAAACCAGCAGCACAGGCAATTACACCAAGAATAATCAGTTGCCAATGACTAAAACCGGCCGTCTTTTTACGTAATGCTGGTAGGTTAGCTTTTTGTACGTGTTTAAAGTGCTTACGGCCGGTACTAAAGATGATCAAGCCAATAAGCATACCAATGCCTGCAAGTGCAAAACCTACGTTCCAGCCCCAACGGCTCGCGGCATAACCACAAAATATAGGAGCTAATGCTGAACCAACATTACCGCCAATATAAGATATGGAAAAGCCAGATTCACGCGCATCTTCATGGTCTTTATATAACTCACCCAATAGACAGCTTGAGTTAGTTTTAAAAAAACCATAACCACAAATGATCAATGCTAGTGCGGCATAAAGCACTGTATTGTCATGGCTTGGAATACTCAGCACGGCGTGCCCAGCCACCATTAATGAACCGCCAATAATAACTGACCAGTAGTTACCTAAATAGCGGTCAGCTAAATAGCCACCTAAAATAGGGGTAACATAAACAAGTGACGTATAAGCACCATATAGGGCATACGCATGGTCGTCAGACATTAAAAGTTTTTGAGTTAAAAAGAGGATTAATAACGACCGCATGCCGTAATAACTAAAGAATTCCCACATCTGTATCGCAATGAGGTGAAAAAGCCCTTTAGGCTGAGAGGATAATTGCATATTGTTTCCTAATAAAGGTGCCATATAGGCTAACGGTAATAATTGTTATTTGATTTGAAATACCGTTGGTATTTAATACTGAAAATACACTGAACATCTACAAGCTCAAGCTTAATCTTGCTCCATATTTAGCATCTTAATTTTCATATAAATAAAACGAACATTATTATATATAAAAAATGGCAATCGATTATATACCATTTAGCGATATTATCTACTTATAGTTACATTATTGCAACCAATATCACATAAAAAATCATATAAAACCTAAGTTATGCATAATCATTCATTTTTCACAGAATAAAAAAAACCGCCAAATGATTTGTTGAAACATCAACAACCATTTAACGGTTTTTATTTATTACTAACTTATAACAATAAAAATTATAGCGTTAAATCCAATTCATTATGTATTAAGACAATACATTGCGAAGCGAATAACATTTTAGGCCCTAAGCTGATTTTTTCTGCACCTAAACGCTTCAAGCTATTAAAGCTTTTTTTCGGCATTGGCATATGATCAGTCAGTAAAAAACAAGGATTTGAAGCCAATTCTATATCGCGTATAAAATCACCTTTTTTATCGAGCATATATAACTGATAGTCTTCTGCTAGCTCAGTCACTAATTTTTCAAAACTAATGGTTCGAACTACAATGCCAGGCTCAACATTACGTTGTTGTTCTTTTGCCATGCCTAACGATTTATCTAACGCATGAGCAATTTTATCCAACCAAGCTTGCTCATGAAAACCAGATAAATTAGTGATGTCATTAGAGCTAAAGCTAATCGTGCGAGAAAAATCTTGAGTACTTTCTAGTACTAAATGCACCATAATATCTTCGCGATGCGACTGTGCTACAAAAATAGCATTCATCAAAACGTGAGCTAAAATCTCAGTGTGAGCATCTTGTCCAACTGATGCTAATAATAGCTTACTGTCTGTTGGAGCAGAACGGGCTCGTAATACGAAAGCGCGCATAATCAATATCCTAGCAGTTTAAATTTTTCTCGTTAATGGTCATATAGAGAAAATTAACAATAGATTGCTGTTATTATCCTAGGTTTTTCCGTCGATGTAACCTTAAATTATAAAATCAGCCAAAGAATACTGATTAGTCGCTATTATTAATAGATATCAGGAGGATCTTATGAAATTAATCATATTCTATGACAGTAGTTGTCCACTTTGTATCGCGGAAATGCGTCAATTACAAAAACACAATAATCATCAACAACTTTTCTTTGAAGATATTCTTGCGTCTGATTTTAACCAACGTTTCCCTTATATAAGTATTACCGAGGCTTCTGCAGTATTACATGGATTATATTTTCCTGAACCGCAACAATCACCACAATTATTACTTGGGCTCGATGTTACTTACTTAGCTTGGCGGTCTATAGGAAAGAAAAGATGGATAGCATTACTACGCTGGCCTATCATTCGTTTTTTTGCTGATAAATGTTATTTGTTTTTTGCTCGTAATCGCTACAAAATTTCTTATTTATTTACTGGGAAATCACGCTGTAAAAATTGCAAAATAGATTAGTGTCGTTGGCGGCGGCAACGTTCAGAGCAATATTTAACGTCATTCCAACATCGTTGCCATTTTTTTCGCCATGAAAAAGGACGTTTACACACGATACAAATTTTTTGTGGTAATGCTGATTTCTTCATAAAATACCACCATATTTATTAAGATCCTACCACGCTCACAAAACACCGTGAACATCATATTAATTCTCTTGTTAATAACAATAAATAATGAAATATTTCCCTCATCATGAATGGTCACATTTATCTGCTTATCATTAATCATTCAACTGAACAAATAATAAGCAAAATAATAGTTAACCGCCATTCTCAATAATATATTCTTCAGGATGAATATAATGAATATTGTTGATCGCTTTATAAATTACACTCGTATTAATACCACGACAAATCGTGAAAATGGCGCTGCTGGTATTATGCCGTCTTCGCAAGGACAAATGGAATTAGCTAAAATAATCACGGCTGAATTAACCCAGCTAGGATTACAAGATATTGTCTTACGTGAGAGTGCAATTGTTACAGCAACATTGCCAAGTAATAGCACAAAACACATCCCTACTGTGGCTTTCTTTGGCCATTTAGACACCAGTGCTGAACAAAGCAATGATACTCATGCTCATATCGTTCACTATACTGACGGCGACATTATTCTTAATCCCGCTTTAAATATTGTGCTTAAACAAGCGGAATTTCCTGAACTTAATCAATATCAAAACCAAGATATTATTGTCACCGACGGCACCAGTTTATTAGGTGCAGATGACAAAGCCGCTATCGCAGCTATTATGCACGCTCTGACCGTGCTTATTGCTAATCCTGATATTGAACATGGTGATGTTAAAGTTGCGTTTGTCCCTGATGAAGAGCAAGGCCTTCGTGGCGCTAAGGCGTTTGATGTTGACACATTTGGGGCTGACTTTGGTTATACCTTAGATTGTTGTGGCATTGGTGAGTTTGTCGATGAAAACTGGAATGCAGGTGATGTTGTTATCACGTTTACAGGTCAATCTGCTCACCCAATGTCAGCTAAAGGCAAGCTTAAAAACTCATTGCTAATGGCACACAAGTTTATTGCTATGTTACCCGCAGGAGAAGCTCCTGAATACACTGATGGCCGTGAAGGTTACTATTGGGTCAAAGACATGAGTGGTAACAGTGCCAAAACAGTATTGAAAATGGATGTAAGAGATTTTACTCAACATGGCTATCAACAACGCATGCAATTTCTAGCCACACTGGCGAATAACTGCCAAGCGTTATGGGGAGAACATGCAGTTTCGATAACTCTTGCTGATCGCTACCAAAATGTGGCAAATAGTTTACAAGGTGATGCCAGTTTTCCGATTGAAATCGCTAAACAAGCTTATGCGCGCAATAATATTACAATGAAAACAACCCCGATGCGCGGTGGCTATGATGGTGCGGTGTTATCTCAAAAAGGCTTACCTTGCCCAAATATTTTTACGGGGGCGCACAACTTCCACTCGATTTATGAATATTTACCTGTTCCGTCATTACAAGCGGCAAGTGATGTGGTCGTTGATGTGATCCGTATTACTGCGGAGCAGTATGGAAGGTAAGGCGAGGTTTTGAGGTTTTGAGGTTTTGAGGTTTTGAGGTTTTGAGGTTTTGAGGTTTTGAGGTTTTGAGGTTAATAATGTGCCATTCTAATAATAAGCACATCACTTATATTGATTATTTTCACTTACGTTATATATAAATAAAACAAATAAAAAAACGGGCGAGTTACTGAGTAACTCGCCCGTTATACTATTTGATTACGCTACGATTAACGTAGGATCATTTGCTCACGCTCAGGACCTACTGATACCATTTTCACAGGCACACCCATTAGTTCTTCAATACGAAGTACATATTGCTGTGCGCCTTCTGGTAATTCGTCAAAATGACGGCAACCAGTGATATCTTCATCCCAACCCATCATTTGCTCGTAAACTGCCGTTAGTGAAGCAGTTTGAGGCCAAATTGGGTTTTCAGTGTGATCACCGTTGTAAGCAACACAGATCTTAAGATCTTTCATGCCACTTAGGCAATCAATCTTAGTTAATGCGATTTCTGTTGCTGCTTGTAATTCAATACCATTACGTGTTGCAACTGCATCAAAGTAACCCATATCACGTGGGCGGCCTGTTGTTGCGCCGAACTCTTTAGCATCTTCACGGAATTGATCTTGATCTTCCATCGCGGTGATCAACGTACCAGTACCAACAGAAGAACTGAATGATTTAGCAACCGCGATAACACGCTCAGGATGAAGCGCTGGCAAACCACTACCGATACCAGCATAAGCTGCTGTAACGTTAGATGATGTAGTCCATGGGTATTCACCGTAAACTAAGTCACGACCAGCACCTAGCTGTGCTTCAAACAATAATGTTTTGTCTTCTTTTTGTAATGCTTTTAGTGGCTCAGTAACGTTACAAATGCTGTCACGCCAAGGTTGAGACACTTCAAGAAGCCATTCTGTCATTTCTTCAGCTGTTTGCGTGAACTCCATTGAAGGGTATAACGCTTTAAGCTGTGGCAATTTCCAATCCATCATGAATTGAATACGCTCAAGTAATACAGCTGGCTGCTTTAACCAACCAACAAGAATACCTTTCTTCATTACACGGTCGCCGTATGCAGGTGCAATACCTTGACGTGTTGAACCGTAAGCACCATCACCTAGACGTTGTTCTTCTAGAGTATCTTCTAATGCGTGTAACGGTAGACATAGTGTTGCACGATCAGAGATGCAAAGCTTAACTTCAACACCTGATGTGGCTACTTCTTCAATTTCTAGGCTTAATTTCTCTGGGCTGATAACCATACCAGGGCCTAAAACAGCAATACAATCAGGGTTAAATACGCCGCTTGGTAATTGGTGTAGTTTAAAAGTACCAAAATCGTTAACAACAGTATGACCTGCGTTGTTACCACCTTGGAAACGAATACTCGCTGAAGCTTGGTCTGCTAAATAATCAACAATACGACCTTTACCTTCATCACCCCAGTTAGCACCAACAACAACAATAGACGACATAATTTTAACTCCTCAAAAGTGATGACGTTATCCTATGCTCAATAGCCCAATAAAAATAATCAATAATCGTTATTAACTTGATAAGAATCTCTTATATAGCGTACATTAGTCGTTGTCTTTACTCAGATAATGTTACTAGCCGTAATAGTATTGCCCCCAACTAAGAAGGTAAAAATGATAGATTTGCATTGGCTTAATACATTTGTTGCACTGTCTAAACATCAGCATTTTGGAAAGACAGCCGCCGCGCTTCATATGACTCAACCAAATGTCAGCCTTCATATCAAACAATTAGAGCAAACTACGCGAGTAAAATTAATTGAAAGAAATCCATTTCGTTTAACCCAAGCGGGAGAACGGTTACTTAAAAGTGCTGAAAACACCTTAATGGAACTGCAAGTTTGCCAAGCAGACATCAATGCAATCAATGAATTAAACCAAGGTACACTGACCATTGCCGCCAGTGATATTATCTCTCGTTTATTGCTTATCAGCCCTTTCCAAGCCTTTAAAAAAGAATACCCAGGCATTGATCTATCACTGTTTAATACCACCTCATCTCAAGCAACGGAACTGGTAAAAAGTGCCAAAGCCGATTTAGGATTTGTGATCGCGCAAAAAGAAAGCCAGCCTTTGCATTTTATGGAATTACGCCAAGTTAAGTGGTGTGCTTTAGGGAACGGATTAGAACGTTGGCAACGATTATCGCAAAATCCTGAAGCAATAATTGATCACCAACCGCTTGCTGCAGAAGAACCTACCTTGATTTTATTAGGCCACGACACCCGCACTCGTGAGTTGATTGATTTAGCATTACCAAGCTTACAGCTCGCTAAATATCATGTGATGGAAGTAGGTAGTGTTGATGCCCAAATAGACTGGGCTGAAGCAGGATTTGGGGTCGCGATTGTTCCTAGTTTTTCATTACATTCAAAGTTACATTTAAAAACCACAATCACGCCACTACCCGACTTTCCAACCACCAGCTTGGGCTATATTGTGCGCCAGAATCAAGTGTTATCAAGAGCTATCAAACAACTATTACGTTGGGTTGATGATGAAATTCAACGTTCGCAATAATGAATTGTTTTGTATAACAAAAAGAGTAATCGTTAGATAAAAAAATACCCTGATATCTGTTTAAAATAAAAAGAAGTCAGGGCATTTTCTTAAAAATTAATTATCATCGTTTTGTTTCAGGGTATAAGCATCTGCTAAATCACCTGTAATACGCTGGCCTTTTTGATCAAGCCGGAAAATACGATGCTCACCAACAAAATACTTCACAGATCTGTTGCTAGTAAGGTTCAATGTGATGGTATCACCACGATCATTCCACTTAAATTTTCCTTCATTAACAAATGGCTTTGTTTCTTTACCTTGATAAGTTTCATTTAAAACAAACGTGCCATCTTTATTTAACGTTAAGCTTGTTTCAATACCTGAACAATCACCACAAGGTTGAATACCAGTATATTCGCCCATCCAATCTAATGAATTCTGTGCATTATGCGCTTCAGCTTGTTGAGCTGCTGCATCACTAGCACCATCTTTTGCTTGATCACAACCTGCAAGTGCAAGTACAAACATCGCGGCTACTAAATATTTTTTTTTCACCTTAAACTCCTTGTGAAAAAAGAATAACCGAACATAAATGTATAATGTTCGGCTTCTTAACATAAGAATTAATACTATAAATGAATTAATTCGTTAAATCAGTTACTTTTTTCTCGGCTGAATCAACAGACTTATTCATCATATCTGCGGCATCACTTGCTGCAGTTTCTGCTTTATCTTTTACTTCTGCTGCTGTGTCTGCTGCGTCTTTTGATGCATCCATCGCATCTGATGCCGTATCTTCTGCACTTGTTTGTAATTCAGTAGCCTTATCTTCAATGCTTGTTGCTGAATCTGAGACCGCTTGCTTAGAATCAGACATTGCAGCATCAGAGCTATCTACTGCGCTATTCTTCATCTCTTTTACTTTATCAACGGCGTCGTTGACAGTATTTTTTACAGCATCGGCAGAATCATTTACCGCTTGTTTCGTTGAGTCAAGTGCTGCATCTGTTGCGGTAACAGCATCATCTTTTACTTGTACTGCTGTTGCTTTTACTGAAGCCGCAGATTCTTTTGCCGAATCATGGCTTGCTTGATCACAACCAACAAGGACTAAACCCGCAATAGCGATAGCAATAATACTTTTTTTCATATCAACTCCTGTAAAATCCACATTAAAATATAACCTTGACAGTATCCACGATTAGTATGAAAAACATATCCAGTTAACGTCATGTCAAAGTCAATAATAGGTCATTTTTTTTTACTGTGCGGTATTTAATCTGTTTTATTTATAAAAATAAAACCATAAAAGTGAAAATTTACATTCATATTTATTAATATTAATGATAAGTTCGTAAAAACACTTGAGAAGATCACACCTTGATAATAAAAAATCAAAAAAACAACAGGTTGTTTATTTTACAATCTATTTTTTAATTATCATATTTAAGATTAATTCAATTAAAAGCACATTTGTAAAATTGAAATAATCGTCTTTAATACATTATCAATGGTAATAAAACGTTAAAGTCCACAAGAAATAAACTCATAAGCATCCCTTCCAAATAATACACAAGTCTTTTTTACAAATACAACTTGTGCACCAACCGGACAATATAATCCATCACTAATATTAAGATTAACCATATTGTTGGTTTGATCAGACATAACCTGTAAATGAAATTGGTTTTGCTTATGAAAGTAATCAATATCAGTGTCAACCACTCGTCCAATGACGGCTTCGGTTTTATATGTACGTCCAGCCACACTAATTAATAAAAGTGTAAGCATAAGCAAAGATGCGCCTAACATAAAACTCACTTTTTGTGAAAAACGCATATTGTCTTGTCTCCACGTACAACAGCACTGAAAACCATAATATTAACAATTAACTCACAATAAAACCACACTGATACTTGTATCATTACAGCTAAAATTTCCGTGATTATATAATCAGGAGATCTTTGGAGGAAAATGAATGACTTTACCTTCAGCCGTTAAAATATCAATCACTAATGGCGAGCCATGCTGATCAAGATACAATTCACCAATTGCACTTTGATTAATTAATCGATGGTGACCTTCAGTATCAGGATCCCGTTTTTCAATCAATAATCGCTTACGTTTAGTGAACCAGTTCAGCGGTGAATGTGGACTATAAAGGCACCTGTCCATCCAATCACAAAAACGCAGTAATCGATTAGGAAATTCATTTTTTAATCCACTACAGGTAATTTGAAAGATTTTAAACTGTCCTTTCAAATTACGTAAGGTTATATCGTAGGCAAACGAATAATGCACATCACCGGATAAAATAATAAATGTCGTCGGTGTTTTAGTGTGAGTAAAAATACTTAATAATGAATTAGCAGACCCTGGATGTGCCATCCAATTTTCAGCATCAACCACTAATGGCTGACCAATCAAGGTCATCATCCGTTGTAATGTTTCAATAAATTTAACACCAAACATCGGCGCAGCAGAAACAATAATCACCGCAGATTCATGCAATAGTTCTTGTTGAAGCTCAATTAACGCTTCCCAGTCCATCAATCCTGAAGGACGATTAGCATGTGATTCAGAGCGCCAACGTCGTGTGCGAGTATCTAACACTACAACTTTAGGCACCGTTGCTATCGTATAGTGCCAATCTTCAAATCGGTAAAAATACTCTGCTAGTGCATCGTGAGCCTGCGATGTCGGTTGTTCAAAAAAGGTTCTGGCAAGAGTTAAACACTGAGGAGTAAATTTTTCAGGAGCATTACCCCACCCTTGGCATAACCAATAACTAATCAGAGCATTACCAATAATACGGCGTGAAAATAAATTATCGTAAGCTGCCTTTTCCCAACGTCGATTAAGCTGAAAATCATCGGTAATATCATGATCATCAAAAATCATATAAGTAGGAATATGTGCCATTAAGCGCCGTACATTTTTCAGACCCGCCACAAAATCATCAATAATCGGCGCTTCATGTTGCCATGTTTGCTGCCATTTCAGTGATACTGCAACCCCCGCATTACAATAGCCATTGCGTACAAAACGGTCACGATCGACAAACGACCACAATGTCGGTGACCACACCAGTAAATACATCGCAAAAAATTCACTGAAACTAATTAAATGATTTTCACATTCACGAGAACTTAGAATAGGGGTTGTTGTTGCAGGTAAACACCGTCGCCACCAACTTTCATCATTAATATAATGCGGTAATAATTTATCTCGGCCATAGATATTATGGGGATGCTGATACAACGCGGAAGTATCTGCAATTGGCGCCTGCTCAAACGACTCATCAGGCAAGCCTAATAATGCAATGACTTGTTCAATTGCATCTAACATTGGTCCCGCAACATGATCGGCATAAATTTGATCGCCGCTCATCATTAATAAGCTCGGACGTTCATGCGAAGCTAAGGTGCTTACTTTATTATCAGCAGCAACTAGACTGTCTTTACTCGGATAATGAGGGTTACGGCAAGAGCCATGTAAGACATAGTCAGCTCGCTGTTGAATCACAACACTTAAACGTGATTCATCACCATATAACAAATCAGGAATCAAATCCGTTAATACACCTTCTGATGTTGTCACTTGATATTCAAGAGGCGTATCTTGTGGAAAATCACCTTTAAAATGAGCAAGTACCACCCACGCATGCTTACCAATTTGAATTTGATGTGCTGAGTCAAATTTTGCCTCATAGAAAGGCAATGCATCGTTGCCTAGAAAGACACTAAAATCAGCATCAAATTGACGTGTCGTCACCAGCCATAAGGTTAACTCTGTGGCGGTTACTTTACGTAAAATGGGGCCTGCTACGATCAATGGTAGGGGCTCTTGAATTAATGTATTTTTCATGCTTTGTTCTACCATTTACTAATATAAATTTACTAATTATGCTGCGCAAACATGGTCTTTAATTCTTGATACATCCAGCGCAATACAGGACCATTGCCTTGATCACGTCGTTTTACTAATCCCATATCAATCCAAGGTGAAGTGGGAATATTCTCAATGGATAATCTCACGACGCCATCTTTAAAGATTGAATAATTAAACACATGATCAGGAACAAATGCCCATCCCATGTTCCTCAACACAAACGCTGTAATTGAATAATAACTATCAATGTGCCAGTAGTTAGCGGAAAGAGCATCCGTATGGTAATACCCCATTCGATCACAGATAAGTAACTGTCGATATTGACTGAGTTGTTGCATTGTCGGTGCTGATATTTTTGCTAATGGATGATTCTTAGCCACAATTAACGACGAATTAAATTCACAAATAGGCGTAAACTCTAAGCTATTTGGCAACGTTTTACTAAAAAACAAAATACCCAAATCGGCGGTTAGGTCATCAACTTGACTTGCGATATCATCTTTTGAACCGCTAATAATCGTCAGTTTTAATAATGGAAATTTAGCAGCAACGCGCTCAAAAAACTCTTCAAAAACGGTTGTCGGCGTTGCTTCATCCATTGCAATAGTAAGTGATACTTCCTCACCTTTAGTTAATGTTAATGCTCGAGATTGCAATCGATCACATTGAGCTAACACTACTTTAGCTTCTTCATACATCTGCTCACCAGCAAGCGTTAAAACAGGTAAGCGAGCACTGCGGTCAAATAAATCAAACCCTAAATCAGCTTCTAAGTTACTGATCGCCGTACTTATACGCGACTGTGCTTTGCCTATTCGCCTAGCGGCACTTGAAAAAGAGCCTTGCTCTACTGATATAACAAACGCATTAAGCTGATCTAATGTCCAATCCATAACTGTTTAAACCATCCGAAAATAAGATAGATATTATCTTTGAACAATCTAAGAAACAAGGATAATACCGCTACCAATATAACGAGATATTTTATGCAATTAGCTCAGTCTCCACCGCCATCCCTTACTATTAGCCAAAATTTTTGGCGTTATGCAATTCCATCAATTGCGGCAATGCTTGTCACCGGCCTCTATCAAATAGTTGACGGTATTTTTGTCGGCCACTATGTTGGCTACCAAGGTTTAGCGGCGATTAATATGGCATGGCCCATCACCTATCTGTTATCAGGCTTAGGGCTAATGATTGGTATCGGCAGTGGTACACTGATCTCTATTGCTCGAGGAGAACAAAACCCTCAACACGCACAACGCGCACTCGATCATGCCGTGTTTTTGATTGCCACCGTTAGCATCGTTGCATTGGGCTTATTTGTTCATTTTGGTGAATCATTATTGACCATTCAAGGTGCAAATCACACGATTAAAGCATTGGCCTTACAATATGTGCAAAGCTTTGGATGGGCTGCACTAATTACGATTTTTGCAGGTGCTATGCCAATGCTAATACGTAATGATGACAGTCCTAAGATAGCCACAAGCTTATTAATTGCTGGCGCATTAGCAAATATTGGCTTGGACTATCTTTTTATTGGCGTATTTAACTGGCAATTAAAAGGGGCTGCAATTGCCACGATCATTGCACAAAGCATCACGGTTATTGGTGGCATTGTGTATTTCTGTTCGGTGTATTCCCCTCTTCGTATCCGTTTCACTATAATCAATATTCAATTTAGTCATTGCTGGAAAATAATCAGTCTTGGATCATCGGTATTAATTATGTACCTGTATGCCAGCTTTGTTGTTGCATTACATAATTACCAATTTATGCAATATGGTACAGAACTAACCGTTGGCGCCTTTGCGATTGTTGGTTATATGATGACGTTATATTACTTAGTCTCTGAAGGTATTGCCGAGGGTATGCAGCCACCAGTGAGCTATTATTATGGTGCGAAACAACCAATAAATATCAAAAAAACAGCTTACTTAGCGATTAAAGTAACTATTATTGCCGGTATTACATGGTTCGCATTACTGCATAGTTTCCCTCGTACATTAATTGGATTATTCAATAGTGATAACCCTGCGCTAACAGGTGAAGCTATCGCGGGTATTAAATTACATTTATTTGCGATGTTCTTAGATGGCTTAATTGTATTGGCAACCGTGTACTTTATGTCAGTCGACAAAGCAGGCAAAGCGTTAGCTATTTCAGTCAGTAATATGCTAGTACAACTTCCTTTTTTATACTTTTTACCACAATGGTTAGGTGTCAAAGGGGTCTGGTTATCAATGCCACTCTCAACAATCCTTCTTAGTTTTATTGTTATTCCTATGTTGTGGATTGATATTCGCCAGCGATGCAAAGAAAATACAACGGATATTGAACCACTAACACTTCAACCTTAATTTACGCGATTACGTCAATACCTGTCATTGAGTTATTACTATTATAATTATTTGGCAGGTATTTACTTTGCAGCTGTCATTCCAACAGATAAAATAACACTATATTATCAGTATGATAGTTATTCATTTCATCGTTTGCAAAAAGCAAAGCAAAATAAACATTCAAAATAAAAGATAAAATAAAACCGCTTATTTCTAGGGAAATGTCCCCTTAATGAGACAATATATCAGTAATTGATAATCAACATCTCAAATAAAATACTATGCTATTGGCTTAATATTTGCTTATTTTTAAGAATAATAATCAAAATTGAGGCAAAACATAGTATGCATTCACTAATCTCTGATTCAATATCATTACAAATTGGTGCTCTTCAGAATATGCGGCGCCAATTAACCACCACCCAATCTGAAGTCCTGACGACATTAATTCGACATCAGACCGGTCAAATAATCTTTGTCGGAATAGGTAAATCGGGACATATTGCAAAAAAAATCGCCAGTTCCATCAAAAGTCTAGGCATCAATGCTACGTATCTTCATGCTAGCGAGGCAATGCATGGCGATATAGGTCCTTTAAATCATCATGATCTGGCTTTTTTAATCTCTAACTCTGGAGAAACAGCGGAAATACTCGCCTTACAATCGCAGCTAAAACATCGCCATATTCCTATCGTTACGTTAACGCGAAATCACTCCAACAGTGTCGCTATGCAGGCAGATCTCAATCTTATTGCGGGATCATTAACAGAAGCAGATCCACACAATATATTACCAACATCGTCAACAACTTGTGCTTTAGTGATGGGCGATGCTATCACCATAGCAATCGCTAACTATCATGCATTTTCTAAAAATATTTTTGCCCATAATCACCCACATGGCAATCTTGGTTTGCATGCCTTAAAACCCATTAAAACCCAATTAAAATCAGTACCTACCATCGATAAAGACACGCCATTACAACAAGTACTATCGCAATTATTATGCGGCCATCAAGGATGCGTGCTCATCGGTAACCAGCAGCGGCTTGAAGGGCTGATAACTGAAGGAGATTTAAATCGTGCTATCTCTCATAACCCTGAGCACTGGCAACATATTCCAGCAAAAGAAATTATGTCCACCAATCCTGTAACTTTAGATGATAGTCATACGGTACATGATGCAGAACAACTGATGCAACAGCACAATATTAATACTATTGTTATAGTATATCGTAATGATGCTCAACATATTTTAGGTGTTTACACTCGTATTTACAGGAAGAAAATATGAAAATAGTCGCCGTTGTTCCAGCAAAGGGAAATAGTGATCGCATACCTTCAAAAAACAGCCAACTACTTGATGGTAAGCCACTTTTTATCAACATGTTAGAGAAACTAATAAAATGCCCATCTATCGATGAGGTATGGCTAGATACTGATAGCGATGACTTCATAGAAATCGCCAGCGAACTTCCAATACACATAATGAAACGTGAACCGCAGCTAGCCAGTAACACAACTGATGGTAATGCATTATTTTTAAATGAAGTTTTACATATTAATGCTGATATTTATTTACAGGTTTTATGTACAAGCCCATTTATTGAGATTCAAACGATTGAAGATACCCTCGCAACACTAATAAATAATCCTGACTATGACAGTGCGGTAATGGTAAAAAAAGAAAAACAATATCTATGGCATAATAACCGCCCTGCTTATGATATAGCGCATATACCCAATAGTGTCGACCTTACTGATACAATCATAGAAACTATGGGGATGTATATTATGTATCGTGACAATGCGCTTACGTTAAAAAGACGTGTCGGAAATAATCCCCATCTTATATACGCAACACCGATAGAAGCGATTGATGTCAATTGGGCTGAAGATTTTCAACTAGCCAACCTCATCGCTGCAGGAATACGAGAAAAAGAAAATCACTTACTACAAAATATTTCCGCATCCATATCAAGCGCGATATTATCTGACATATTAGATGAATTGGGTTACCCAAACCAAATAATCACAACACTGAAACCCTATACCCCCACTAAGATTTTTGGGCGAGCAAAAACATTAAAGCTTCGCAAAAAAAAGCAAGATGAATCTCCATCAGGAATCTACAACGCGTTAAATACATATAAATATATTGTTCCTAATGACATTATTGTGGTTGAGAATGAAATTTCTGATTATGCCTACTTTGGTGAGTTGAATGCTAATCTTGCTATTCGTTCTGGTGCTATTGGCACAATTGTTGGCGGTGTAACCCGTGATAGCCAAAATGTTGCAAACCTCAATTATCCTGTGTTTTCTACAGGCTATAACTGCCAAGATGTTAAAAATAGAGCCGTTGTTGAACATTTCAATAAAACAATTACGCTTGATAATGTAATTGTTGAACCAAACTGTCTAATTTACGCTGATAATGAAGGTATTGTTGTTGTACCTCGGCACGTTGAGAGAAAAGTAATTGAACGAGCTCTGACACTTACCCGTAATGAGCGACATATTTTAAATGACATATCCAATGATATTCATGTTGATGAATTGGTGGCAAAATATGGCTTTTTCTAATATCCCTTTTTTTTCGATTGTAATACCGATCTATAACGTAGAGGATTATCTATATGACAGTCTAAAATCGATATTGCTGCAAAGCTTCTCAAATTTTGAGGTGCTAATGGTTAACGATGGCAGTAAAGATAACTCTGTTAATATCTGTAAAAATTTTGCAGAAAAAGATGAGCGGTTTCAACTTATCGAGCAAGAAAACCGAGGCTTAAGTGGTGCAAGAAATACGGGTATTCGTCATGCTAAAGGCCAATTTATCGCTTTTCTAGATGGCGATGATTTATGGCATAAAGATAAATTAAAGGCTCATTATTATTTACACCAACTGAACCCAACTATTTCTATGAGCTATAGCCAATCAAAGCTTATTAACATGGATAATAAACCCCTTAACCTACAGCAGACGCCAAAAATAAATAACATCACAATTAGCGATCTTTATTGCCGAAATCCTATAGGTAATGGATCATCTGCCGTGATTAAAACCGTTGTCTTAAAAAAAATTGGCTTTTATTGTAAAAAACACCATGCTGACATACAATTTTTTGATGAATCATTAACCCAATCTGAAGATATTGAGTGTTGGATGCGATTATCGACTATTACAAATCTAAAAATGAAAGGGTTAGCTTTTCCACTAACAATTTATAGAATAAATGTTCAGGGCTTATCTTCTGATTATAAAAAACAACTCTTGAATTGGTTAAAAATGAATACTAAAGTGCGGAATTATAATCCTAATCTAATTAAACAATATAGACATAAAGCACTCGCTTATCAGTTACGATACATATCACGTTGGGCTATAATAAAAAATAAAAAGAAAGAATCTATCTGCTACATATTTAAAGCTATACGGATTTATCCTAAAATAGTAATTGAAGAGCCGACAAGAACGATTGTGACACTAGGTTCAAGTATATTATTAGTCATATTGCCAAAAGTAGTATTTTCTCGAATATTTACTTTCGCTCAACAAACACTTGGCCGTTATCTTCAAAGTCAATCTCATTAAAATGACAATCATAAAAACATGCTCGTAAAGCCATTCCAATAAATAGCCATCCTGGCCACATCAAATAAGATAAAATCTCAATATTCTCAGTAAATGAATACATGAAAAAAATCAGAATAACAAAAAATCCTGACAAATAATCACGCCGTATAAAACTCTTAATAAATAAATATAAAGTAGTTACGACTAAAGGAATAAAATAGAGTAACAAACCTATTATTCCCTTTATGAATAATAACCCAATAAATGTATGATGACTTCCTATTGGCATAAATTGTACAATATGAGGGCCTCGTTCAACATTTCCATGCCCGAACCAAAAAGATTCGTTATACCATCGATACAAACCAATATCATTTAATGTTTGTCTTATCATACTAGATTTTGATCGCATACTATTAATATAATTCACTAAACCAGAAACACCTTCAGCTATTTCGTTAAAAAAAACACCAAACAACAAACAACAAATGAGCATCATAAATAGAATAAATATCACATCAAAAAAATAGCTAATTGCATATATAAATATCAACATCAGTAATATGACAATTCCAGCTCTCGATTCAGATAAGAGGACTAAAACAACAGCAGAAAATAATGCAATGTACTTTGTCTTATCTGATGGTCGAGGTAAAATAACTGATAAAGCTAATAATGCATAAAACGCTAACGCAGGAGACCAAGGCGCGAATAATTGCCATCTTGGTAACCCTGTATTTAAATCATTCCAATATAACCACACTTTAAAGAACTGTTCGCCCCCACCACCAAAAATTTTTAACGGCGATGTATAAAGTAAAGTAGGAAAATTAAGGAAAGCGACAATAATAAGAAAAGGTGATATTAATAAACTTTGCCATAATATGTTTATTATCGCTCGCTGAAAAACATAATATCGAATAGGCAAAATAGACCCTATAAATATAAATATTCCGATTAATGCCCATCCTTTAGCCCAACCAATTGTTGACTTTATTGTCATTAATATACTATGGCCAGTATTCAATGATCCAATAACAACAACAACTTCAATTAATAAAATAGAAACTATCCAACAAATTGATAAATAATGTATTTTTGTTTTTAAGTTAAAAATAACAACTAAAGAACGACAAAGCAAAACCCAAGCTAAAATCGGACCGATTAAATATAAACCACCGATTAAATATAATGGATAAGTAAGGATTATCGTAAAGTATATTATTTTTTCATCTAAATTTTTAAATGTCGTTTTTTGTAAAATAGACATAAAATAACAACCCAAATAATAGAAGTAATAATACCAATAACAATTATAATGACATGCGTAAATTTACCTTTTTCACTCACTATTTTCGCACCTTCCCATAATTGAACATCAGGATAAATATATTCTGCATCATCAATATAAGTCTGTTCATTACTTAACTTTGAAAAGTATATAGCCTCATGGAGTTCTAGTTTTTTCGTTAGCATTTCTAATTGATTTTGTTTATCTAACATTTCTATTAATGTGTTTTTCAATTCTTTAACTTCAACGCCAAGTTGATTAAATTCATTAACAACAGCTTGATATTCTATTTTATTAACAATATAAATTTTAAACATTTCTGAACGTTCATCTATATCGATATTCAAAATAAGTCGCTTTGAATTAATATCATTCAGACCTTTACTTAAGAAAGATAGTCTAATATTTATATTGTTAGTTAACTGATTATATTCTTCTTTTGTGTTTTTATAATCTGGGTTATTAAGGCCACTAACAGCAGATAGCAATGATAATTTTGATGATACTTCAGCTCTTTCTTGATAAAGCTGTTTCAAAATATAATCAGAGTTAATATATAATGCTAAAGAAGCTTCCGCTGCTGATAATTTTAATATTTTCTCAAATTGATCTAATTTCGTCCTCAATGATATTAATTCAATTTTTTTATTACGTAAAATATCATCAAGCTTAAATAATTTTTCAGAATAATAATCATTAGAATCATCATGTAATAGATTATATTCAACTCTAATATTTTTTATTTTCTCTGTTAACAAGTCTATTTTAAATTTAGAATTATCAATTTTTATTTTATTGGATGCATTTCTGAACTCAATATACTTAATTCGCTTTTCTTCTATTTTATTATTTAAATTATAAAGTAAAGAATCTAGCATCGACACCAAATTTTTCTTATGCTCGCTAATCATAGAAATTTTAATCAATGGTGTTTGAGGAACATTTGTGATTTTTGGTGCCGGTATACTAAAAAATGTCAAGTCAAGATCATCTGCAATATTGACTCTCATCTCATTACTCATAATAATTTCTTTATATGTTTCTTTGGGATCTATTTTCATATTAGAAAATATTGATTGATTATTTGTCGTCATCTCACCAATACTTGATAATCTCAATCGTGTATCTGATTGAGAAGAAGGAAATATAATAGTTAACCTTCCTTCATGTTTATTCTTCAACATCAAAGCACTAAGCAAAATACCCCATATAAAAATAAGCCCTAAAATAAATAATAAAATATTACTTTTTAATGCTTTAATTACCATCCTATTAATCCATGCATAAGAGTTATTGGTAATAATGTTTCAGTTAATGACTTTATTATTGCTAAATAATTTGTCATTCCAGAATCATAACAAGCAATTTTATCTCCATTCATTAAATAAGGATTATAATGTGGATTATTCCTATGCTTAACTAAATCATATGTCCCAATTTTTAATGCCACTAGATTATCATCATTATTTAAGGACGTTATTAATAAAACCCCTCGACCACTATTCGTCGATTCTGTCCCGCCCATACAATTGGCACTAAACACTGCATCCATAAGCCGAGATCCATAAGGCATCTCTCTAGTATCACGATTAATATTACTTAAATTATTATTTTCTGCAGGAATTGTTGTATTAGATAAAAATAATTTAATACCTATTGGTGTTATCTTTGAAACTCGAATTAAATCAGCATCAACACATAATGAAGATCCAATATAAATTTCATCACCATTTGCCAATGGAATATCTTTAAAACCACCATCACTTAAAACACCATTAAGATCAATTATATAACTTACCCCACCACGAACTAATCTAACATTTGTTATATCCGCAGTCGGTTTTATTCCTCCTGCTAGTTTAATCGCTAAAGTAAGCATTTTATCCTCTGTATGAGAAATACCTAAATCCTTATAATGATTAAGTATAGGATCATTTTTATTAATAATGATAAATCCTGGTTTAAAGACCTCTCCATTAATTTTTATTGAAATAGGAGCATATTTTATAACAGTGATAATAGGATAAAAACTGTCCTTTTTGAAAATATCATTAACAATATAAGAAGTTAGTATTTTTTCATTTAGTTCATCAATAGACAGTCCTTCAGCCTGTATCGGAGCAATCCAAGGTAGATATATCTTGCCATTTGATTTTATTATATAATCTTTAGATAATGTAATATTATTCAAAATATTAATATTTAGCACATCACCAGCTGATAATATTTCATTTTTATTCAAAATTCGATCTATATTATTATTAATATTTCCAGAGATATTACTATTTGTATATTTTTGGTCTGAATGATAATTGCAATTTTCATTACAATAATTTAAACATTTAGTAGAACTATAACTATTAATTGTGCGCTCACTTGCACAACCTAACAACATTCCAATAATTAACAAAATAGTAAGAGCATGCATTACATTGCTCCTTTCGCACTAAAAACAGCAGGAATAGTTTTAATTAAAATAATGAGATCTAACACTATTGATCTCGTCATAACATAATTTAAGTCTAACTCAAATTGCTTTTTGCATGATAACTCAGAACGACCTGAAACTTGCCATAATCCAGTCATTCCTGGCTTAACAAGTAAGCGTAATTTATGCACTTGAGTATATTTTTCAACTTCATTTTCTAAAGCTGGTCGTGGACCAACTAGCTTCATATCACCTTTTAATACATTGAGAAATTGAGGGATTTCATCAATAGAAAACTTTCTTAACCAAAATCCTAATCTTGTTATTCTTGGGTCTAATTTGTTTTTATATCTGATTCCATCACTCACGTATTGCTTAAATTCATCTTCTTCTAATATGATATCACTATCCATTGTTGTATATTTATACATAATAAAGCGATGACCATTTTTGCCAACTCTTACTTGTTTAAATATTGGGTTTTTTCGCTCTGTAATAAATAATAAACCATATAAAATAATATGGAATGGTCCCCATATTATTAGTGCCACAGAAGAAACAATTATATCAATAGTTCTCGAAAAGAAATTAAAAATAAAAATTCTAATGTCTAATGCATGTGAAACATTCCAAAATATAAAATTCGCATTACCGACGATATAACGATTCCATAACCGCTTAGGTTCCTGGTATAGCCGATATAACCATTCACATCCAATTTGTCTTACGAGTAAAGGGGCCCTTTGTACTTTTCCTGCATAAAAATCAAACATTCCACCGACACAAATAACAATTTTAACTGTTAAATGTTTATAATTGTCAGCAACCCATTGCTCTTGTATAGGCGAACCAAATCCAACAAATAAGATCTGAGCTTTTGATTCATTTATATAATCAATAACCAACTTATCATCATAAAAAAAACCGTGATGACTGCCAGCAATATTTAAATTAGGGTACATATCCTTAAATTTAGCGAGCGCATTTTTTGAAATATCTCCTTCACCACCAAGAAAAAATACAGACCAATTCTCTTGTGCCGCTAATTCCAAAATTTTGGGACTGAAATCAGTACCATTAATATTGTCACCAGGTGGCACGCCTTTGATCCTTAACGCCCACTTTAGACCAACACCGTCAGGTAACACTAAATTGAACTTACCTAAGTTTTTACGATATTGACGACTGTCTTTTAACTTATTTAAGCAATCAGCGTTAACATAACCTATTAGACTTGGCGTCTTTTTAGGTATCGCTATAATCAATTGTTTAATTATGTTTAATGCAACCGTTTGTTGACCGTTAAAAACTTCAATGCCAAACCATTTTATGCGTTGATTAATGGGCTTATGTGTCACTTTAAATAATAAAGAATAAGCATATACCAGTGGATATATTATCTTTTTCCACCAGTACATCTTCAATTCCATATCATCACTTAAATGGTTGTATTCTGGTGGAGTAATACCTAAATTTTCATGAATATCTCGCGCTGAAAAAGCACCAACATATTGATTATCACTGCTATAAGCAATTTTCGGTGAAAAACCAATAAGATGTAATTCCCCTTTTACAACAGCCAACAATCTTGCTAATCGGCTGGTTTGATAAAATCGATAATCAAAACCACAACAATACTCATACCGACTTAAGACTCGTCCACATAAGCTATAGTTTTGAACTGCATAACAAATCCATACAGGAAAACTTACTACACTGTATATCAATGCAATTAAACGATCGAGTAAGGAAACATCCACAATCATTACTCTGCTCATCATTCTATTCATAACGCGACCTATGGATAATAATTAATGAAAATACAATGTGTTATATTTAACTATAATCTTCCAAAGCAAACGGATGAGACGTACGACTGTCTAATTAAGAACAATTTCTCTCAAGATCACATCATTGTTGTTGATAACGGCTCAGACAAAGCCCCGCCAGCACTTTCAACCAATTTAGCATTACCCTTTAATGTTCGTTTTTCTGGGCAAGCAAATGTAACCCTCAAATTTCTTATGACTTATCGCCCTTCTGATTACTATTTATTGATAACAACCAGTGCAAAACTCGATCCCATCGTTAACTATCTTGATATCTGCCATCAAACAATTGATGAACTGTCAGCGTCATTTGGCGTGGTTATGGCTTCTCTAGAGGGGGGAGAGACAGAAACAATTAGTCCTGAACAATCCCACCATGATCTTACTCACCACAATATACCCTATCGTTCAACCTATTCAGCACAGCCGATTATGACTCTCGTTTCGCACCAATTGTTATCTATCTGTTACAAAAAACATGCCGCTTATTTCAACACCGACTTAAAAAGAGGACATGGTATCGATATTGAGCTTCAGCATATGGCGTTAAATCATGGATTAACAGCCGTTGTATCACGCGACCTGTGGGTACATTGGATTACAAATCAAGCACATAAATTAAAACTTGCAGATGAATCAGCGTATGAATATCGCTGCCTAGCACAAGCTGAAATGGAAAAATGTTTTGCAAAAAGATATGGCGAGCAATGGGAAATACAATTTAAGTCGCAATTTGCAAAGATAACAGGCGCAAAAATAGAAATAACGACGCGAAATCGATACAAATTCGCATCCTTACGACAGCTATGGTATCGAATAAAATTGGCTTTTTTTAAATTTAGAAAATAAATCAAATAATGTTTTTATTGGTATAAATATTGCTTAATATTAGTATTGTAAAAATAAGAAAGCATATATGAATAGGATATTCTATGACGTCTTTTTTAAAAAAATCATCAGCTTATTTAATATCCAACATTTTAAATGGCTTATCATTACTGTTTCTATTACCCTTTTTAACCCGCTTTCTTTCTGCTGAAGAATATAGTCAGATTGTATTATTCCAAACATTGATTTTTGGTTTGTTATCATTTATCCATCTCAATGTTTTTCAAGCTTCAAATATAAAATTTTTTGATAAAGAAGCTACACACAAAGACATTCAACACTATAATAGTGGCTGCATCATCATACTTATCTTTTCTATTTCACTTTTCACCTCGCTATTATTTACACATTTATCATTCTTATCTGAATTATTATCACTGCCAGAATTATGGATTCTATATGCGATGATCATTGCTATCGCACAAACCTTTATTCAATTTTGTTTATGGCAATGGCAAATGAGAAAACAAGCATATAGATATTCGCTCTATAACTCTTGTTACGTTATATTTTCTTCATTATTTACATTAATCCTGCTATATATATTACACGACAAAATAGACGCGAGAATCTACGCCTTACTGACAATTTCTGCGGTTTTTTTTTATGTTCAATTTTTATTATTATCAAAAATAATTGGCTTGTTTTATCTCAAATATCAATTTCCACCATAAAAGATATTTTAAAAGTAGGTCTACCATTAGTTCCCCATTCTGTCGGAATTTTTATTCTAGTTGGTGCCGATAAATTTATTATTAGTGGTATCCTTGGTCTTACTGCTATTTCGTCATATCTAGTTATATTTCAAATTAGCACTGTTTTTATTTTTGTATTTGATGCTATCAATAAAAGTTATTACCCATGGCTATTTGAAAAATTAAATAAAAACAATAAAAGTACTAAAAATAAACTATGGCTTTTAACTTATGCTTATTTTGTTTTTTTACTCGCTATATCAATATTTTTCTTTTTTCATGGCTCTGAATTAATTATGTTCATCGCAGGTAAAAATTACGTTATCAATAATAGTATTGTAGGTCTTATTTTTCTTGGACAAATCTTTGGTGGAATGTATCTAATGATCAATAACTATTTATTTTACGAGAAAAAAACCATATTGATTTCAACAATAACAGTTATATCTGGTGTTATTCATTTATTATTAATATCTTTATTTTCATACTACTGGGGAATAACTGGTGCAGCACTATCTTTTTGTTTATCTAAATGTATTCAATTTTTATTAACATGGTTAAATGTCTATAAAATAACTGTAATTCCAATGCCAATTAAAGGCGGATAAATAAGTTTCATCCGCCATCCATTTTCTACCCTAAACGTGCGTAAATCCATTGCGCAATATCTTTAATTTGGGGCATACATACTTGATGTTCCATTGAATATGTTCGCCATTGCGGTTGATACCCAGCAGCAATTAGATCATCACGCGCCATTTCTCCAAGTTTTGGTACCACGACAGGATCATAACTACCATGCATGATCTCAATAGGAAGCAGGCGGTTTGACTCACTGTATTGAATAATATTCGCTGTCGGAAAATACGTTGATAACGCAAGTAACCCTGCTAACGGTTTAGAATAGCTTAGCGCAGCATGATAGACCACAGCGCCACCTTGAGAGAACCCAGCCAAAATAATTCGCTCAGAGGCAATGCCGCGATTGATCTCTCGATCAATTAAATTCATCACACCTTGTGCAGAATCAATAAGTTGATCTATGTTGAGTTTGCGAGCTACATCCAATGAAATAATGTCATACCATGCAGGCATTACAGCGCCACCATTAATGGTAACAGGGATAGAAGCTGCATGAGGAAAAATGAAACGTATTGGCATATCAGTAGGTAACTGTAACTCTGGTAACAATGCTTCAAAATCATGGCCATTAGAGCCTAAACCATGCAACCAGATAACACTTGCTGTCGCCTCAACGGTAGGTTCTACTTCAACACAAGGTAAATAGGTTATATTCATGTTCTTATCCTTATATAAACCTTTGTCACTATATCGCTGATTTTATTGCTCGCGCAAGTCGTGATGCCGCTAATTTTGGATTAGGATTTTTCTGATCAAAAAATTCACTCACTACATCAACAATAGCGGATTGAACATCGGCTGTCGTGGCCAAATTTTGTGAAAAACTCGGTACTAAATCCCCAGATAATGATGCTTGCTTAAAAGCTTTCATCGAATCTAACGCACATTGATCAAACGCTGACATATCCATATCTAATCGAACTGGAATTGAACCTTTATTAAGATTAAATATATTTTGAAAAGATGGTGTTAACAATGTTTTAGCCAAATCATGTTGCGCAATATTGTCGGCTTCTGTGCCTTTTAGTTTAAAAAAAGCCAAACTATCAATGTTAAACGTAAACTGATGCTGAGTACCTGGTGCTGGTACACACAAATAATCTTTTCCCGGTACGTCACCTACTTGAGCAAATTCGCCTTTTGCCCAATCTCCCATAAATTGCATCGCTGCTTGACCATCAATGACCATTTCAGTTGCAGAATTCCAGTGACGTCCACTTGCTTGAGGATCAATATAAGCCTTCATTCGTTTAAACTGTTGAAAGACTTCTACCATCTTATCGCTGTTAATAACCGCCATATCTAGATCAACAAAAGCCTTACGGTAATCTGCTGAACCTAATACCGCTAACGCAATACTTTCAAATAAAGTGGCATCTTGCCAAGGCTGACCACCATGCGCTAAGGCAATAAAACCAGCAACTTTAATTTTATCTGCTGCCTCAAAAAACTCAACTAAGGTTGTTGGTACAGTCGCACCTGCAGCTTTAAATACTTTAGGATTAACCCACAACCAATTAACGCGATGGACATTAATAGGGACGGCCACATAATGGTTATTATATTTCATGATATTCGCAACGACAGGCGGGAGTACATTATCCCAATGTTCTTGCTGAGCAACATCATCTAATGAGGTAAGAAAACCTAATCGCCCCCATTCTTGAATATCATGGCCTTTTAATTGCGCTGCCGTTGGTGGGTTACCTGACACCGCTCGCATTTTCAAAACGGTCATTGCACTTTCACCACCGCCACCAGCAACCGCAAAATCTTTCCAACTATGATGTTGTTGTTCCATCATTTGCTTGAGCACTTTAACTGATTTAGCTTCACCACTTGAGGTCCACCAATGCAATACTTCAACTTGTCCCGATGCATGCGATAATGTTGCTGGCAGCCAAGTTGCTAAAGCTAATATCAAATACCTTAGTTTCATGCTTTCTATTTCCTTAAGCTAATGCAACGGGCAAGACGCGAGGTAACACCACCACGACAATTAACCCCTGTGTTAGACCATTTTTGATAATCAGCTTACCGCCATGAGCGTGGATAATATTACGTGCGATTCCCATTCCTAAGCCATGCCCATCAGCATCCGTCGCTAGGCGAAAATAAGGTTCAAACACTGCCGACAATGACGATTCAGGAATCCCCTTACCTTGATCAGTGATTGTCATTATTATCTTATCTGGCTTGTCAATCACGGCGACGGTCACTTTATAACCATATTTGACCCCATTATCAATTAGGTTACTTAAACAACGTTTTAACCCTAATTCTTTACCCATGATTGGTGCTATGGTCAATGTTGGTAAGGTAACTTTCATATCTCGATGATTATGGCGCTCAGCAATACTCGCTAACAGTAAATTCACATCTATAGGGACAATATTTTCATGTAAATCCGTGTCTTTAACACATTGTAAAGCCCCTTTCACCATCATCTCTAATTCATCAAGATCATGATTAAATTTATCTATTTTTTTATCATCATCAATAAGTTCAACCCGCAGCCGTAATCGAGTAATGGGAGTCTTTAAATCATGAGAAATTGATGAGAATAATTGTTCTCGATCTTCGATATAGCGTCGTAAACGCAGCTGCATACGATTAAATGCTTGTGTTGCCATCACCAGTTCCGTCGCCCCTTCTTCTTTAAGTGGCGGTTGATAAATATCTAAACTTAGTGCGTTAGCAGCATCTGCTAATTGTTTTAATGGCTTGGTTTGACGTCGAACCATGATATAGGTAAATACCAATAATAAACCGGTAATAAACACCAAAAATAGCATTTGTTGGCGAGTGATCACTTCGTATCTTAAATTCATATAAGGTGCAGGTAATAACGCTGCAATATAAAGCCATTGATCTTTTTCTAATTCAATCTGTACCACTAAAATAGGAGGATTTAATGGCTCTAAACTCAAAGTATTATGTACCCACGATCGTGGTAAGTCGCTCAATAAAATATCATTTTTAAGAACGTGCAATGTTTCCGGTCGAGAGAACTCAACTTTTATTGTTGGTAGCCGTGATAATTTTTGATGTAGGACTTTCTCAATTACTGAAATAGCCATTTGCTTTTGTTCTGAATTTGCAATTGGATCAATACGAATTTCTTCATCATTAAAAGAAACAAAAAAACGGGTTCCGCCCATATTACGTAGCTGATCTAAAACAATATGACGATATTGCATCGGCAATGATTGGAAAAAGGTCACCGTTGAGGCAAACATTGTTGCCATGCTTGCTGATGTCGATTGCAAGCCATCCAAATCTCGTTGTTTTGATTGGCTATACCAAATACCCGTTGCAATTACTTGTGCCAAAAATACAGCTAATAATGTTAGCCATAATGTTCTCGAAACCAATGATTTCGGGTACAACACTTTCCAATTCATTGACCATTATCCATATAGTAAAAAAGTGTGATGCTCATACAAGCGATCACACTTTATCCAACGTCATTCTTATTATCTTATGCGTCTTCGTAGGTCACATCGGCAGTAAAGATATAGCCATTACCACGACTGGTTCTGATTAAACGCTGAGTACGACCTTTATCGCCTAATCGTTGGCGTAAACGACTTAAAGCGACATCAATACCACGTTCTGAAGGCAACGTATCTCGCCCTCGCGTTGCATAAGAAATGGTATCTCTATCAAGGATTTCTTGTGGCCGAGATAGAAATAGCATCAATAACGTATAATCACCACCAGTTAACTCAAACTCTTGTTTTTTATCAAGATCAAATAAACAATGGGTTGTAGTATCAAGACGCCAATGAGCAAAACGAATAAATCGAGCTTCCGCTAATGGTTGCACGCTTTCTGTTGGTTTAATGCGTCTTAATAGTGCTTTAATTCGAGCTAATAACTGCCGAGGACTGAACGGTTTAGCAATATAATCATCAGCACCAATTTCAAGACCAATGATTTGATCCATTTCATCAGACACGGCAGTTAACATAATAATAGGTACATTTGAATTTTTACGAATATATTGGCATAACGTAAAACCATCATCACCAGGCATCATAACGTCAAGTAAAATCAAATCAGGGTAACCCGCAGCTAAACGCCGCTTCATTTCTTCGCCTTCAGCCGCAGTAATGACATCAAACCCATTTTTAGTTAAATACTCATCTAATAATTCACGGATTTCTTGGTCATCATCAACAACAAGTACTGTTTTAGTTGCCCCCATTTTACTCATCCTTACAAAGTAGAAAGCGTATTTAAACTGATGTTTATAACTTCGCATTCTATAACAAGTAAGCAAAATGCTTCAATACTGAATAAAATTCTCGTGTGATCTAGCTATCACTAAGTATATTCATGGCGATATAAAGAAGAAAGTGAAGATTATTTAGATGGTGCTTGATCGCTTAATGCTTCCGCTAATGTCGCACGAGACAATCGTCCAGTAACGTCACCAACATCATTAATCACCGGCAAAGGGTGCTCACTATCAAGTGTTTCAGGGATCACAGTTTCAAGTAAAGCGTCAGTTGCTATCGCAGGTACATCCTCTAACATCGATAAATCAATGGCTTTACTATAGTCAGAGACATTTACATCTTCTAACGTTTGCTGAGTAATCACACCTTGATAGCCTTCATCATCGATAAAATAGCCGTAATCATCTTTTGCGTTACGCATTTCAGCAACCGCTTCACCAATAGTTTCAGATGAAATTCTTACACCTTGCGGTTTCATCACAGTAGCAACAGTTAACGCACGAGCACGATTAACGTCTTTGACAAACGCTTCAACATAATCATCAGCAGGATGAAGTAAAATATCAACCGGTTTACCTTGTTGAATTAATTTACCATCGCGTAAAATAGCAATACGGTCACCTAAGCGAAGAGCTTCATCAAGATCGTGAGTAATAAATATAATTGTCTTATGAAGTTTTTCTTGTAATTCAATCAGTTGATCTTGCATTTCACTTCTAATAAGTGGGTCTAATGCAGAAAAAGCCTCATCCATTAACAATACTTCAGCATTCGTACATAATGCACGGGCCAATCCAACTCGTTGTTGCTGTCCTCCAGACAAATTAGCAGGGTAACTCTGCTCATACCCCATCAATCCAACCGTCGTTAACCATTGCTGTGCTTGCTGTTGCCACTGCGCTGCTTTAACGCCTTGCACCTGTAAACCATAGCCGACATTTTGTAATACCGTTCTATGAGGCATTAAACCAAACCGCTGAAACACCATCGACATTTTATGGCGACGAAAATCCTGTAATTGCTTGGCGTTTAAGGTCATCACATCTGTATTTTCTATCGTAATACTGCCTTCAGTCGGTTCAATTAATCGATTGAAATGGCGTATTAATGTCGACTTTCCTGAACCAGATAGACCCATAATGACAAAAATCTCACCAGGATAAATATTCAAGTTAATATCACTTAGGCCCACGGTATGACCTGTTTCAGCTAAAATAGCGTCTTTAGATTCTCCCGCTTTTACTTTTTTGAGAACTTGTTTATCTTTGGGACCAAAGATCTTGTACAGATTTTTAACTTGAATACACGGAGTACTACGCTGTTCATGACTCATTTGGGTGTCCCCCCTAAATGCTGCTGGCTCCGTTGAGCATAACTTTGAGAGATACGATCAAAAATAATCGCTAATGCCACAATCGCTAATCCATTTAGCAATCCTAAAGTGAAATATTGATTGGTAATGGATTTAAGAACAGGTTGCCCTAACCCTTTGACACCAATCATTGATGCAATCACAACCATTGCTAGCGCCATCATGATGGTTTGATTAATTCCAGCCATAATATTTGGCATAGCTAACGGTATTTGCACTCCAAATAGACGTTGCATTGGGCTTGCACCATAAGCCGTTGCCGCCTCTAAAACTTCTTCGTCCACTAAACGAATACCTAAATTAGTTAAACGAATAACCGGTGGAACCGCATAAATCACCACCGCAATCACTCCTGGAATCTTACCGATACCGAGTAACATCACCACAGGAATAAGGTAGACAAACGCGGGCATGGTTTGCATTACATCAAGTAATGGCGTCACGATACGCTGAATGCGATCAGATCTTGCCATCGCGATGCCTGTTGGTATCCCTATCGCGATGGCGACCAAAGTGGAGACTAAAATAATACTCATGGTGCGCATGGTATTATCCCACATTCCAAAAACACCAATCAGAACAAAAGAAATTACAACCCCAAGTGACAACTTCCAAGAGCGGCTGGCCATATAAGCTATCGCTGCTAATACAGCAATCACTAGCCACCATGGAGTTGCAAGCAACAGTTTTTCAAACCAAATTAAAAAAGCCAGTAAAGGATCAAAAAAGCCCTCAATGGTATCGCCATATTCGCGAGAAAATGCACGATAACTGCCATCTAATGTTTTTCTTATCTCAACTAACTGTGCTCGTTCAAGTTGAGGAAATTCTGTTAACCATGAATCATTTGACATAAGTATCATCCATTTACTTATAAATCTTTCAATGCGCCTTTCACTTTCTTGGCAACATCCGTTGATACCCATGGCGTCCAAATATCTTCATGGTTCGTTAAAAACTCTACCATTACTGCTTCACCATCGGCCTGATTATCTTCCATCCATGCCAATAACCCATTCATTTCAGCATTCGTAAATGATCGTGCAGAAAGGTATTTAACAGCAGCACTTGAGCGTTCAGCAAACGATGTTGTGATAACAGTATCGACCGCTGAAGGTGGGTACATGGTTACTTTAGGATCGGTACACTCAGGATTAGTAATACACGATGAAAAGTATTTCGCATCAACCCCTGAACCAAAATCAACTTTAACCATTTTATATTTACCTAGCACAGCTGTTGGTGCCCAGTAGTAACCAAACCAAGGTTGCTGACGCTCGTAAGCTTTTGCGATTGAACCTGACAAACCGGCACCAGAACCTGGATCAATTAAATCAAATTCAAATTTTGCCAAATCAAGTGCGGTAAATAAATTACCCGCTGATATTTGGCAGTTCCATCCCGCAGGACAGCCGTAAAATGCTGATTTTTCAGGATCTTCAGGATGGAAAAATAACTTCGCATGCTTTTTTATACCTGCAATAGTCGCTAATTCAGGTATTTTTTTGACCATATATTCAGGGACCCAGAACCCTTCTTCACCACCATCTGAAAATGTCGGCCCTGCAAATTTTAACCGCCCTTCTTTCACACCACGATCTAGGGCACTTTTTAATGAGTTGCTCCACATTTCAGGTGCGATATCAGGTTCACCTTTCTCGATCATAGACGTTCCGGTTGGCATAGTATCACCCGGTACTAAGTCAGTATCACACCCATAACCGTGCTGTAGAATAAAGCTATCAACATTTGCAATTAAAGTAGCGGAATTCCAATTCATATCAGCAATCGTTACTTTGCCACATTCTTCTGCATTTATTTGTGTTGAAAAACCTACCGTGAACAAAGACGCTATAAATAACTTATACATAAATAATTTCCCTTTATTTATTGACTGTCAAACACACATAATACTTAGTAGTCTAAACAATTAATCACATCACCACAAAGAAATTAAACAAATAAATCACAAATTTAAAACAATACAACAACCATAATCCTTTACTTATTACGTAAAGAACTAACCATTTTAGCCAAATATAAATACGACTTTTTATCGTTTTTATAGCTAATTTTGCTTATTATGAGACCAGTATTTTATTAGTAATGGACAATAACAATGTACAAATTAGTTGCACTCGATATGGATGGCACCTTACTTAGTTCAGACGGCACAATTTCAGCACATAATAAGCAAGCGATTGCAGCCGCACGTGAACAAGGAACCTATGTTGTATTAGCATCAGGCCGTCCCATTGAAGGAATGACATGGGCTTTAAAAGAGCTCAATATGAATAGCGACAATGATTTTGTACTGTCATATAACGCGTCTCTAGTACAACGCGTAGCAAGCCAAGAAGTGGTAAGAAGCCAAACTTTAATTGGTAGTGATGCTAAAGCCATTGCCGCGATCGCTCATGATCTTGGTGTTCATGTCCATGCTTTTTCTCGTCGCCAGGGCTTAATTACACCAGCACATAACTATTACACGGATCATGAAGCTAAAATTAATGGTTTAACTATCACACTCGCTGATTTTTCTGAGTTAGATGATAATGAAGAAATCATGAAAGTAATGATCATTGATGAAGAAGATCGCCTTGAAGCGGCAATTGCACAATTACCCGCAACGCTATATCAACAATATACAATTGTAAGAAGTGCACCTTTCTTCCTTGAATTTATGCACACCAATAGTAATAAAGGTGTTGGTGTTAAAGCATTAGCTGATTTCTTAAATATCAAACAAGATGAAGTGATTGCAATGGGTGATGCTGGTAATGATCACCACATGATTGAATTTGCAGGTTTAGGTGTGGCGATGGGTAATGCTACTGAAGCAACAAAAGCAATCGCAAACTATATTACGGACACAAACAATAATAGTGGTGTTGCACAAGTTATTGAAAAATTTATTCTCAATGCTTAAAAACACCATTAAAAAAAGCCAGTAATACTGGCTTTTTTGTTATCACAATTACAAATTATTTCGCTAATGAAACCGTATCAACATCAATAGTACGTACAGTCCAATCTTTATCTATCTCACCACGAATAGTAATTTTTGTGGTTGGTGTGACGGTAATACCATGCCAATCGTCGTGATCAATCTCGATTTTTATCTCGCCAGATTCATCTTTAAACATGTAATCGTCTTTACCAATCGAAGAGACAATATGGCCAGTAAGCTCCACTGCCGCATTGTCGTCTGCATGTAATGCTGCTTTTACTGTATTAAGAACAGGAATAGCACTTGGGCCTTTAAAGCCACCTTGAACCTGAGTAAGTGGTGCCGCTTCATGTGGTACACTAAAACCACCTTGCGTTGATTGCGGCGCAGCCATTACTGACATTGATGAAAACACAAGAACGGAAGCTGCAAGTAATTTTTTCATTTGTCTATATTCCACAGGGTTATTCAATGAGATGATAATATCTCACACACATATGATATATGAATTATAACGCTAGGGAATTAAATTCAACAAGGTTATTTTTTAATCGCTATCATCGTTGAATTTTCATAAAATAGATTATGGTAATTCTTTAATCATATGCGATGCTAAAAAGACTGACACTATTGTTTCAATATTATCTGCTAGTGCTTTACCTTCACTATTAGGGGCTAAATTCATTACTTGAGGCCAAAAAAGAAGCCCTTGAAATAAACTAATATAAATATTTGTTAACAACATGACATTTTTATCAACGATACAACCTGCTGCAATCGCTTGCTGAAACCAATCTGTAATCGCTTTTGTACTGTATAAATCTTTAACTAAATTTAAGGCTAATTCTGGCTGCCGTAAAAATTCCATCACAATTGTACGAGACAACGGAATACCATAAGTTGAATACAAAACATCTGCTTCACGACAAGTAATGGCCGTTAATTGCTCAGTTAATGTTTTGGTTGGATCAAAGTCATACTTAACATTCTCAGCCACAGACTCCTGAATAATGGTCAAGACTGAAACAAATAACACTTCTTTACTCTCAAAATGACGATATAGCGTTCGTTTAGACACCGCCGCTTCGGTTGAGATACGATCCATATTTGATGCTAAAAAACCATGCGTTATGAATTCCTCTTTAGCCGCTTCAATAATTGCTAAGTGCTTACGTTCCGTTTGCTTCATCCTTCAGAGATTCCTCGTAATATTTTTATTTCACTTTATGAGTACAGTCTAACAATCTGAAACAAAAAAGTACACTGAGTAGTTTACAACTTTGTTTTTATCACTAAAATGCACATTAAGTTTGCTTCTTTGTAGCAACAACAATGATTAATCAATTTAATGATAGTGGAGAGCACGGTGAAAAACCATTCAGCAATGTCCAATGTGACATCGTTAACAATTAATAAACTAGCGATGGCCGTGAGTTTATCTTTAGCGGTAGTGCTGTTGTCAGGATGTGACAGTCAAAAAGAAACACCTGTTGCCGCACCTATCATTAATCTCGCATTAACTGAAATAGTAATGCCAAAAGCAAACACCAATTTAAGCTTTAATGGGGTCATTCGCTCGGCTGAACGCGCAGATTTATCATTTCAAGTCAGTGGTCGTGTTAGCCATATTTTTGTAAATGAAGGCGATAAAGTACATAAAGGTCAACTATTAGCTAAGTTAGATCCTAAAGATGCTCAAACCGCGTTTTCAGCGGCACAGCTAGAATTAAATAACACTAAAAAAGATTATTTACGCGGCAAATCAATTTATGAAAACTCGCAGGCGATTGCAAAAAGTGACCTTGATAAACTTCTAAAGCGTTACGATTTAGCCCAAAATCGCCTAGAAGAAACAAAAAATCAGCTCGCTTATACACAATTAAAAGCACCTTTTTCAGGTATTATTGGTCGCAAATTAATTGATAATCACATTCAAATTCAAGCAAATAGTTCAGTATTAACGCTCCATAACCTTGATAATTTAGAAGTCGTGGTAAACATACCTGACATTGTAATGTTGTCAGGTATGCAATGTGATAAAGCCAATGCCGAAATCAATAATATTCCAGGCTATTTATTGCCATTAAGCTTAAGAACTTACTCCACTCAAGCTGATCCAATTACACAAACATTCTCAGTAGTATTAGGTCTAGATGATCTCAAAGGTCTTAATATATTACCAGGAATGACCGTTAAAGTGACGCCAAGCTTAACTGAGTGTCCAGAGGAAAATAATAATCCGTTGACCGTACCACTAACGGCTGTCGTACCTGACAATAAAAATAAACAATTTGTCTGGGTTGTTGGCAGTAATAACATTGTAGAAAAGCGCTATATCAAAGTAGGTACAATCAATAAAAACTGCATTACGGTACCTTCAGGTTTGAAAGCAGGTGAACGTGTTGTTATTGCTGGCGTATCAAAACTAAAGAATGGTATGGAAGTTCGCCCATACACAGACACAACTCAAAACGGAGTGTAATAAATGGATATCGCTCGCTATACCATAGCCAAGCGCACCAGTGTTTGGGTAATGATTGCTTTAATTTTAATTGGTGGCTACATCAGCTACCTAAAATTAGGCCGCTTTGAAGATCCTGAATTTGTTATTCGCCAAGCCGTTATTATTACGCCTTACGCGGGAGCAACGGCTCAGGAAGTGTCTGATGAAGTCACCGATATTATTGAAGGTGCTGTTCAATCGTTACAGGAATTGAAAGAAGTTAAATCAGTTTCTAAACAGGGCATGTCTGAAGTTACTGTCGAAATTAAGCTTGAATTTGCTAAAAGTCAGGGTGATCTTCAGCAAGTTTGGGATAAGTTACGTCGAAAAGTCAATGATGCGCAACGCTCACTACCGCCAGGAGCTGGTCCTTCAATCGTTAATGATGATTTCTCTGATGTTTATGCCTTATTCTTTGCTGTGACAGGTGAAGGCTTCTCTGACAAACAACTGTCTGATTATGTCGATAGTTTACGCCGTGAGTTAGTACTTGTACCTGGAGTAGCTAAAACAGCGACACTTGCAGAGCAGCAAGAAACTATTTTTGTTGAGTTCACCAGTGAGCGATTAGCTAAATTTGGATTATCGGTTGATAACGTTTTATCCGTCTTACAAAAACAAAATATTGTGACTGTCGCAGGAAGCTTAACCGCTAATGGTATGCGCATTCCGGTAATGCCGACACCAAATGTAGACTCTTTTAATGATTTAAAAAATCTGCAAGTGGGTATCGGTGACAATCACACTGTATTACGTCTAAAAGACATTGCGACGATTAAACGTGGTTATCAAGAACCGGCATCAATGCTAATGCGTTACAACGGCGAACGTGCGATTGGTTTTGGTATTTCAAATGTCACGGGCGGTAACGTTGTTGATATGGGTGATGCTGTGAAAGCACGTATCGCTGAATTAGAAGGCCAGCGCCCTCTTGGCATGGAACTGAATGTCATCTCAATGCAATCAGATTCTGTACGTGATTCAGTAACGAACTTCATTGATAACCTGATTGCGGCAGTTGTCATTGTATTTATCGTGCTTCTGCTCTTTATGGGTATTCGCTCAGGCATCATCATTGGTTTTGTGTTAGTACTCACTGTCGCTGGCACCTTATGTATCATGCTAATAGATGACATTGCGATGCAACGCATCTCTCTTGGTGCACTGATCATTGCTCTAGGAATGCTGGTAGATAACGCTATTGTTGTTACTGATGGTATTTTAGTCCGCTTACAAAATAACGAAGATCGAGAAGTTGTTATTCCTGAAGTTGTTAATGCGACTAAATGGCCATTGCTAGGCGGTACTGTTGTTGGTATTTGCGCATTTAGTGCTATCGGCTTGTCACCATCAGATATGGGTGAATACGCAGGCTCGTTGTTCTGGGTAATTCTTTACTCAATGCTTTTAAGTTGGTTGTTTGCCGTCACAGTAACGCCATTACTGTGTCACCAGTTCCTTAAAGTAAAAGTGAAATCAGGCAATAATAAACCAAGCAAAATCGTTAATGGCTACAAGGGCTTATTATCATGGGTATTATTGCACCGTAAAACAACCGGTTTATTATTAGTTGCTACTCTTGTTGGCGCTATCTGGGGTGTAAAATATGTGCCACCAGGCTTTATGCCTGAGTCACAACGTGCGCAATTTGTCGTTGATGTTTACCTTCCTCAAGGTACTGATATTCAAAATACGGAAGCTGTTGTTGCAAGTATTGAGCAAGACGTAAAAAAGAAACCGGGTATCAGTAATATTTCAAGTTTCATCGGTGGTGGTGGCTTACGTTTCATGCTGACTTACGCACCAGAAGCACGTAACCCAAGCTATGGTCAATTACTGATCGATATCGATGATTACCGTAATATTGCGCCATTATTAGTTGAACTACAAAAAGAGCTCGACCTTAAATACCCTGAAGCATCAATTAAAGTATGGAAATTCATGCTTGGTCGCGGCGGCGGTAAAAAGATTGAAGCTGGATTTAAAGGCCCTGATAGCAAAGTACTACGCGATCTTGCAGAACAAGCTAAGACTATCATGCTTAATGATTCCAATTTGATTGCTGTTCAAGATGATTGGCGTCAACAAGTACCTGTTATTAAGCCGATATATTCAACTGAAAAAGCACAACGTTTTGGGTTAACAAATCAAGAAATAAGCCAAGCTATTGCGCAAACATTAACAGGCCGTAATATTGGTGTTTACCGTGAAGGCAATGACTTAATCCCTATCGTTGTACGTGCGCCTGATAACGAACGTACTCATGAGCGTGCGATTGAGAATACTGAAGTTTACAGCCGCATGGTTAATGGATTAATTCCTGTAAGCCAATTGGTTGAATCAGTGAATGTTGCTTGGGAAGATGCCATCTTACGTCGTATTAACCGTATTCCAACGATTTTAGTTCAAGCAGATCCTGCTCCGGGTGTATTTACTGCGGATGCATTTAATGATCTACGTGGCAAAATTGAAGCAATTGAATTACCACCAGGTTATGAATTGACATGGTATGGTGAATATAAAGCATCAAATGACGCAAATGAAGGTCTTGCTACCTCTGCCCCTTACGGCTTTGCGGCCATGATTTTAGCCGTGATCTTTATGTTTAACGCACTGCGTCAGCCATTAGTGATTTGGTTAACGGTGCCATTTGCTTTAGTGGGTGTAACGGTAGGTTTAGTGATTTTCCAAACGCCATTTGAGTTTATGGCAATTCTGGGCTTCCTAAGCTTAATTGGTATGATGGTAAAAAATGCTATCGTATTGGTAGACCAAACCGATGTCGAAATTGCAGCGGGTAAAACGCCATATCAGGCGATTATTGATTCAGCACTTAGTCGTGCTCGACCAGTATTACTTGGTGCATTTACAACGATTTTAGGCGTGGCGCCATTATTGGTAGACCCATTCTTTAAGAGTATGGCTGTTACCATTATGTTTGGTTTATTATTCGCGACAATCCTAACATTGGTCGTGATTCCACTACTGTATGCGGTATTGTTCCGCGTTAAAGTAGAAGAAACCCCACCTGCATAACTAGCATCACAAAATAAAAGGGAGTGACATCATTGGTGCTCACTCCCTTTTTTATATCCATCAATTACTCGCACCCTTCTCAATGTCATTATTTAATATAATCAATAAGATCTTGTGCTAAACGACGTAAGACGCCAGATTCTGGATGAGTATGCGAAAACGTTCGAATACCATAAATACCCATCACTAGAAATTGTGCTAATTGCTGACTATCGCGGGCATCGCTTATTTCATTATGCTGTTGGGCTAGTGCTAGTTGCTCGGCCAAAGTCTGCTGCCATTGTTTTAGCATATGGCTGATAACATCAGCAACTTCAACATCTTGTTGCGCAAGTTCACTGAGTGATTTTTGCAGTAAACAATCTTTAATCTGCTCACGTTCACACTCATCAACCACCTGATCAAGATAAGCACTGATCGCTCCTAACACTGAAGATGACTCAGCAAACAACGTAACAAACTGCGTATAGCGTTGATTACGGTAATGTTCTAACGCCGCTAATAACAAACCGCGTTTATTTTTAAACGCGCAATAAATAGAGCCAGGATGAAGCCCCGTTGCTTGTTTTAAATCTTGCATGCTGGTGTTGCTATAACCTTTAGCTATAAAAACATCCATTGCCGAGCGTAACACTCGATCACGATCAAATTCAGCACTACGCATAATCACTCTCTTTTGCTTTATCTTCTTCTAGTTTACTTAATATTGAACAATCATTCAAAAAACTCTTGAATGATTGTTCAAACAGGTCTAACTTGAATGAGCATTCAAATAAGAGATAACAATCATGCTCGACACTCTATTTCACCCCGTTGTACTTAACGATACGCTAACACTCAATAACCGTATTATCATGGCACCGTTAACTCGTTGCATGGCTGACGATAATTTAGTCCCAACCCAAGCAATGGTCGACTATTATGCTCGTCGTGCTGATACTGGTCTGATTGTTTCAGAAGCTATTTTAATCCGTGCTGATGGCCAAGGTTATCCGCATACACCAGGATTATTCACCCCAGAACAAATTAATGGCTGGCATAAAGTAACAGATGCTGTTCATAACAATGGTGGTAAGATCTTTGCGCAATTATGGCATACCGGTCGAGTGGCTCATCCATTCTTTTTTAATGGTGAGTATGTACTCGCACCTTCTGCTATTGCGCTAGAGGGAACGTTACCAAGAATGCGAGAGCTAACTTATACCGTCCCTAAGCCAGCAACTAAAACTGAAATTGAACAACTTATTGCAGATTTTAGCCAAGCGGCAGCTAATGCGATTGATGCAGGCTTTGATGGTGTAGAAATTCATGGCGCAAATGGTTATTTGATCGATCAATTTCTACATTTCAGCACTAATGAACGTGATGATGAGTTTGGTGGAACACCACAAAACATGGCGCGTTTCCCGCTTGCCGTTATTGATGCTATTAGCCAGCGTATTGGTCGTGATCGTACTGGTTTACGTTTATCACCAGGGGGTTACTTCAATCTTGAAGGCGATGCACGAGATCGTAAAGTATTTGATTACTTATTACCTGAAGTTGAAAAACGTTGTCTTGCTTATCTACATGTAGGGATTTTTGATGACAGCATGACATTTGATTACCTTGATGGCAGCGCATCTCATTATATGCGAACACATTACAAAGGAACATTAATTGGTGTTGGTTGCTATAGCCCACAAACAGGTAGTGATGCCATTGAAGCGGGAAAATTTGATTTATTAGCGATTGGACGTCCATTAATTGCAAACCCTGACTATGTTAATAAAATACAATCAGGTCAAACACTTACTCCATATAGCGACACCATGCTAGCTGAGCTAATTTGATAGCCTCTTTGCGCCTTAATACTGTGTTGTTAAGGCGTTTATTTTGTTGTTATTCATTATTCAGTTTTAAATTATGAAAAATCATTGTTTGCATTTGTATGGATAGACAAAAGCCCAGTTTAGCTCTTATGATTACAATAGATAAAATAATAATGATAGAAAATAATAATGAACATCAAACCCCAACAGAAAAATCAGAAAATCCTGTTCGCGAGCTTATTTATTGCTACAAGTAGCTATGCTTCATATGCGAATGCTGACACGAATACCTCAGCGTCTTCAACATTAAATAATCCATTAAATTATAGCAGTAGTAATAGCCTACTTTTAGAACAGTATAAAGATAACTTTGTTTTACCTTTTTATTATACTCAATCTCCAAATTACAAAGAATATCAGTCGATTATTCCTGAAGATGGTAAGCTGAGCAAATATAATATCAACTTCCAAATTAGTTTAAAATACCGTTTATTTTCTGGAATTTTAGCTGATAACGACCAATTATATTTTGCTTATACGCAACGTTCAAACTGGCAAGCCTACGCTTCATCTGCATTTTTTAGAGATACAGAATATGAACCATCTGTTTTCTGGACCTTTCCAACCAAAACAACCTATAGCGATGGCTTTCATTATTCAGGCAGTACACTTGGTTTAGTACACCAATCAAATGGCCGTGGTGGCGAACAAGAACGGAGTTGGAACCGTGCCTTTGTTGATATGACATTTAAAAAAGACGCTTTTACCTTTAGTGTAAAGCCTTGGGTACGGCTTGATTTTGGCGCAAAAGATTATAACAAGGACATCAATAACTACCTTGGCTATGGCCGAGTGAGTATGAATTGGAATATTGATGGTAAAAGTATGCTTACATTTACAGTACGAAATGCGCTAGAGAGTGGTTTTTCACGTGGTTATGAAAAAGTAACGCTAAACTTCCCTATTTATAAACGGTTACGTGGTTACTTAATATTTGAAAGTGGCTACGGCATTTCTATTTCAGACTATAATCATTATGACAATGCTGGTGGTATCGGTTTTTCATTTTAATTAATCAATTAAACTTATTTTTATCTCTAGTGTTAAGTAGCATATAAACTATACGCATAAAACAACTAGAGATAAAAACAAAATTCCACCTATATATTACTCACCTTGTTGCTTTAAATATAATAAAACAATATTTCATTTCTTATTTAGTGGTTATTTCTTTACTAGTCGAATATTATATGTTTTTAATAGCATTACTATAAATAGAGATATTTATTCCACCAACGAATATTACTATTGAAATAATTTATTGATAGAACGGCCCTGTGAATATTAATCAATCGACATACTTATCTGTACTTATTCACATGCTATCGTCATCTCCTTATCCGGCAGGGTTAAAAACGAAAGATGGTATTTTTGAATATGCCAATGATGCTTATCGTAACCTTGTTAATGCCCCGCTTGAAATGAAGGGATTAAAGGATAGTGACTTACCATGTGATACCGCTGCATTTAGCGACATTTTTATTGAGCAAGATAAACTATCATTGGCGCACAATAAAACCATAATAACAATAGATGTGCACAACTATGCTAATGGAATAGATGCATATATATTTACCAAACAGCCCGTTATTATTAATGGTGTGCCTTGGGGAATTCAATTTACAGCAAATAAAGTAAAAGATTTAATAAATATGACATCGTTTGTTGAGGTTATTGCTACCGATAAATCTTATTTATCTTTCTGTACAACTCGACCATTAGCGCCGCAGTTAACGCCATCTCAAGAAATTGTCTTATTTTGGTTATTACGAGGACGACAAACAAAACAAATAGCACAGCTTATTCATCGAACGCCCAAGGCTGTTGAAAAGCAAATAGCCAATTTAGTCTCTCGATTTTCTGACTATGGCATTTCTAGCCGCGCAGGATTAATTGAATATGCACGTGGAAATGGTTGGTTATCACTAATACCAGCGCAATTATTTAAGATCCCCATGTCTCTTATTATCAACCATGATGATCATAGCGACTAAGTTCACAAAAACCACAGTAACTTAAGCAAAGGATTGTTTAGTTACATTAATTTGCACTTATAATTCCGCCAATTTTCTCGCTTCTCATCATTGGTTAGTTATGCGCATAAAAATCAGTTTAGTAACAACGTTACTTCTTATTACTGGATGCAGTTCGTTATCATCAGTTGCCCCGCTATCTCAAGCAAGTTTAATCATTAAAAATGGTCAAATCGTCACCATGAATGGTCAAAAACAACTGATCGATAATGGTGTTGTCGTTATCAATAACGATACGATTGTTGCCGTTGGTGACCAAGCATTATTATCTCAATATAACGCCGACCGTATCATTGATGCTCAAAACGGCATTGTGATGCCCGGCATGATCAATACTCATAACCATTTACCAATGATTGCTTTTCGAGGATTAGGTGAAGAAGGTATTGAAAATCGCTTATTTGCTTACTTCTTTCCACTTGAAAGTAAAAAACTCAGCCGTGATTTAATCTATCAAGCCACTCGTCTTGGAGCAATTGACCTTGCACAGAGTGGTGTAACAACCTTTGCTGACATGTACTATCATGTTGATGAAATGGCCAAAGCAACCAAAGAAGTCGGCCTGCGTGCTGTTTTAGGTGAAACGGTGATCAAATTCCCTGTCGTTGATGCCAAACAACCGTATGGAGGACTTGAATACGCCCAAAAATTTATTGCTGAATATAAACATGATCCATTGATCACTCCAGCCTTTGCTCCTCACGCTGCCTATACCGTCTCTAAACAAAAATTACAGCAAATTAATAAACTGTCTAAACAATTAGATGTGCCGGTATTAATCCATGTGGGTGAATTTGGTAATGAAACTGCACGAATTAGTGACAATCCCAAACAACTCAGCCCGGTTGCATGGCTTAAAGATATCGGTGTGCTTGATCAACGAATGGTATTGGCACATGCAATTCATGTTGACCAAACCGATCTCGATCTCATCAAACAATCAGGTGCAGGCATCGCTTATAACCCAATGGCGAACGCCAAAGGTGCGACAGGCATTGCTCCTGCCTGGGAAATGTATCAACAGCGCATTCCAATGGGGTTAGGTACTGATGGACCTATGAGTTCAAACCAAGTCGATTTATGGCGCACACTGAGTTATGCCGCCAATATGCAACGTCTAAAGCATAATGACCGCACGATTATGATTCCAGAACAGGTGATTGAACTTGCGACTATTGGTGGTGCCCGTGCATTGCATATGGAAGATAAAATTGGCTCATTAGAAGTCGGTAAAAAAGCAGATGTTATTATTGTTGAAACACAATCTGCAAACATGATGCCCAATTACAATCCTTATGCCACCTTGGTTTATCAAGCCAATCCAAGTAATGTCAGCACGACAATTGTCAATGGCAATATTGTGATGGAAGAGCGTCAAATGGTACACGTCGATACAGTCGATGTGACTCGTCATATTCGTGATATCGAAGCGAATATTGCAGAATTTGCCAAAGAGTTAGCAAAGAATGCGATTACATCACCAAGTCTGATGAAATAATATAATCTTCACTTAGCTGCAAAAATACAGTATGTAAGGAAGGTGGTCCCTTACATACTCAACAAATTTTAATGTAACAATGAACCCACTGCATTTTAAATGAGAATAACCGCACCAGAAATAACGTAACTTTCGTTGCGCTTTTTATCTTTCCGTAAATCAATACGGTATGATAGCGGCTAATCAATGGTTAGCGGGTATTAAGACATGTATCACCAAACACTTAAAAAATATTTTGGCTTTGATTCTTTACGCTTAGGGCAAGAAGAAGTTATTACCCGTGTACTCAGTGGTCATTCAGCTGCCGCTATATTTCCGACAGGATCTGGAAAATCATTATGTTATCAATTACCTGCAATTGAATTACCTCATCTTACATTAGTCATATCACCATTATTGGCACTAATGAAAGATCAACTCGATTTTTTAGCAATGAAAGGGATTCCTGCGGCTTCTATTGATTCCAGTCAAACTTGGCAACAAACACAGCAAGTCATGCAACAAATTCGTCAAGGCGATATCAAAGTATTAATGATTTCTGTTGAACGATTGAAAAATGAACGCTTTCGTCATTTTATTGGTCAAATTCCAATTTCATTATTAGTCGTCGATGAAGCACACTGTATTTCAGAATGGGGACATAATTTCCGCCCCGATTATCTGAAATTGCCACACTATCAACAAGCCTTAAACATTCCTCAAGTATTATTACTTACGGCAACAGCAACCCCTGCAGTTATTCAAGATATGCAGGATAAATTCGCGATTGCTAAAGACAATATCATTGTGACGGGTTTTTACCGCAATAACCTTGATTTAACCGTATTAGCGGCCGATGAAGACGAGAAAATAGATACCCTTAAATATCAACTTTCTCAACGTAATAATGAACCATCGATTGTCTATGTCACCTTACAACACACAGCAGAGCAAGTGGCTGATGCGCTTACTCGTAGTCACTTTCCAGCCCAAGCTTACCATGCAGGAATGGATGCTGAACGCCGCCAGATTATCCAACAGCAATTCATGAATGGCGAAATCAATTGTATTGTGGCAACCATTGCATTTGGTATGGGAATTGATAAGTCTAATATTCACCAAGTGATTCATTTTGATTTACCCAAATCAATAGAGAATTACAGCCAAGAAATTGGGCGAGCAGGACGTGATGGCGAAATATCACAATGTACTGTTATCGCGAATAAATCAGGGCTCAATGTTTTAGAAAACTTCGTCTTTGGTGATACACCAGATCGTAGTGCCATTGCGTATGTTTTGCATGAAATACAAGCTCAAGATCAGCAATGGGAAATCATGAGTGGCCGTCTATCAAAAGACAGTAACATTCGTTTATTGCCACTAAAAACATTATTAGTCTACCTTGAAATTCGCCAAATAATTGAACCTTTGTTTACTTATTTCGCAGATTATCGCTACAAGATGAATATTTCTCAATCTGAAATAGCCCAGCGTTTTCAAGGCGAACGTCGTCAATTTATTGAAACCATTTTCGCTTGTTCACCCAAAGCACGAGTGTGGCATACATTAGATATGGATGCATTATGGCAAGGTTATCAAGTTGATAGAAAGCGAGTGGTAGCAGCTATTGATTATTTAAATGAACAAGGCTGGATCACCCTTGAAAGTAAACAAATAACCGATGTTTATCGTATCAATCAGCATCAATTTGATATTGAAGTAGAAACAGAAGCGCTACACCAACTATTTCAACAAAAAGAACACAGTGAAATTAACCGTATTGAAAGTATGATTGCTTTTTTTGAAAGTAAAAGCTGCTTAAGTCATAAATTAGCCAGCTACTTCGCCGATCATCATGCACCTAAACAGTGCGGACATTGTTCTGTTTGCCGTGGTAAAACAATTACTCTACCTGCATTACCAACACTACCAGAAATTACCGATCAACAGATAACAATATGGACTGATAGTTTTATTCAACGAAATGACAGTGCACCTTCAATGGCTGCAATCACTCGCTTTTTACATGGCATGAGTACACCTCTCAATAACAAAATAAAAGCAAAACAGCTTGAAGGGTTTGGTGTATTAGAAGCCTATCCTTTTCAACAAACTTTCGACCATATTTGCCGCTTATACCATAGCAACTGTTGAATAATTAACCTTTAATTTGTTTGGTTTAACGCTTTGATAGCTAAAAACTGACTTTTCATATTAATCAATGGCGATCTGGCTCGCATCGATTTAAAATACAAAAACTAACTAATAGGAAGTAAAGTTATGACTACAGAAAAAGAAGAATACCAACCTTGTGATGCTTGTGGTGTTTCAGCTGAAATGGGCTTTATGATTAAAGAACATGATGATGTTGCCGATGTGCATGTATTTGCAAATGGTAAAAAAGCATTAGAATTAGAGCTTGCAAACTACCTAGCGCTAGCAAAACAAGTTAATGCTAACTTTAAAGTAGAAACAACGCCTGTTGATGAAACAAGTACAGAATTAACAGCTCGCATCCAATTTGAATGCAGTGCTGAAAAGTTAATTTTTGAACTTAAAAGCCGCTCTCTAGCGAAATAATTTATCAAACGGGCAAACTCTGCCATTTTGATAATCAATAAAGCCAGTCAACAGCCATATAGTGTAATCAATACACTATACAATCTGATACTGGCTTTATTATTTATTCTCTTATGGTGTTACAGATGTAGGCAAAGACTTGCGTATGACCCATTTTAAAGGGCCGTTTAATTCAATCTCTTGCACCGGACGACATTCCAAGACAATATTGTCTGTAGCAATAATTGCCCCCAACGAATACCCTTTTCCTGCATATAAACAATGACGTTGCGGTAATGTATTTAACTGAAGTTCAGCAACAGGTTGAATGGCTGGTGTATTATCTGTGCTGTATTGCTTGGCATGACTCGTGGCGATAAAACAACTACACCCCATAATAACTAACCATTCTAACGTCAAAAAACGCATAATCTATCCTTATAAGTAACGATTTACACTTGTTACTCATGCCTATTTTTACATACAAGGACCATTAATACTCAATTACTCGAGGGAGTAGTTTTGCTTGTGCTACCCAATCCTCGACAGCAGAAAGTGGCGGTAGTTGACGAACTAAGGATTTAGCCTCATTCACCTCAACCATTTTAGTATGTAAATTATCGGCATTTCGTTGTGCCAGTTCAGGCACAGTATCAACTCCTGAAGATTCTAATAAATCAGCGTACTGAGTACTGATCCCTTTAATACGCGATAAATCAGCACGGTTGAGCCATTTCAAAATAAGTTTACCGCTAATTGCTGTTTTTTCAGCTAGCGTTTTACGGCCGCTAGGTTTTCCGCCTAATGCTAATAGTTGTTCAATGGTGGTTATTTCTATTGTGGCAAACTTTGCCGCGTAAGTTTCACCAATGCCTTCCACACTAACGAGCTTTGTCATAATGACTCCTATTCTTTTTAGTTATTCCTATTTGAAAAATATAGCCAATAAAACTAAAAATACCGCATCAACTGTTAACAAAAAGTAGCCTAAATCAAATTAATCAAAAAAAACATCATTATCATAGCCTTAATAAATGACAGATAAAAAAAAGCCCAGAATAATCTGGGCTTCAAAAATAGTGATGCGATTAAGATTCAGAAAGAGGCAAGACTTGCTTCACGTAATCACCTGGCGCTACATATAATGGCGCGTATGTTTCGCTACCAATTGCTCGTGGAGATACTTGCTCAGCAGGGCTAAATTCTGTTAACCAACCATCCCAGTGCGTCCACCAAGAACCGTCTTCACGAGTGGCACCAGCAAGCCAAACATCTGCATTTTCATCGTTACTATCATTAACCCAGAAGCCGTATTTATTCTTCTGAGGATGGTTCACAATACCTGCAATATGGCCAGATTCACCTAATACAAATGTTGATTTACCGCCTAGTTGCTTAGCACCACGGTATGTACCTTGCCATAAAGCAATATGATCTTCTTGTGTAGATATGAAGTATGTTGGCACTTTAATCTTACTTAAATCAATGTACACACCGCCGACTTTATAACCTTTATTTTCAACTAATTTATTATCTAAATAGAATTGACGTAATAGAGTATTATGGCATTTAGCCGCAACGTTAGTACTATCACCATTCCAATAGAGCAAGTCGAAATCAATTAGACTATTGCCTTTCAGATAGTTATTTACGTAATAATTCCAGTACAAACTATTTTCACGTAATAAGCTGAAAGTAACACTTAACGAACGCCCATCCATATAGCCATTAGCATTATTTTGAGCTTCAATCGCAGTGATAATTGGATCATTAATATAAGCTCCAATTTCACCTGGCTGAGAGAAGTCTAATAATGTGGTAAAGAATGACGCAGACTTAATACGATTACGCATTCGCTTCGCAGCATAATATGCTAGCGCTATTGCCAATAACGTACCACCAATACAGTAACCAACTGTATTAATGTGTTTTTGGCCAGTAATTTCTTCTACTGCATCAACCGCCTTTACAACACCATCTAAGACGTAATTATCAAAATCAACATCTTTCATTGATGCGTCTGGATTACGCCAAGACATCATAAATACGGTATGACCTTGCTCAACAAGCCAGCGAACCATTGAATTATGATCACGCAAATCAAGGATATAGTATTTATTAATAAATGGAGGCACAATCAACAACGGTGTTTTATGTACAGATTCAGTTAGTGGCTTATATTGAATTAATTCAAATAAATCATTTTTAAAAACCACGTCACCTTCAGTGTTTGCGATATTTACACCAAGTTCAAACGCACCATCATTGGTCATTCGAATTTTTAGTACATCAGCACTGCTCTGTAAATCTTCTTGTAACAGTTCCATCCCTTTAATCAAATTTTCACCGTTTGTTTCAACAGTCAATTTGGCTAATTCAGGATTGGTTGTAACAAAGTTTGTCGGTGACAGTGCATTAATGGCTTGACGAGAGAAATAGCCTAAACGTTCTTTCGCTTTGTCATCTACACCTTCAATTGATTCAATTGTTTCACGCATTGTGTTACTGAATAACAAATATGATTGCTTAATATAATTATAAAAAGCTTCATTTTCCCATGCAGGATCACTAAAACGCTTGTCATCTTTTGCAGGCTTAATAAAGGCGCTTTCTGCTGTCGTATTACCGATTGCAACATTCTGCCAAATTTTAACTTGATTTTCCCACCAATCCATTTGGACTTTAGCTAAAGCACCAGGCTGAGCTGCTGCTTTTCCAAAAAATTCAGTGGCATCTTCCAAGTTAACATCATTAAGTGCTTTAGTTACTGGGGTATTCATGGCTGCCTTGCCGGAGTCTAACTCCTTCCACCATAACTGGTTCATATCTTGGAGCTTGGCAAAGTAGTCCGAAAAGAAGTGATTGTTCATAACAAAAACCCTGTACTTGGACTAAGTAATCAGCCATATAATCATCTTATATGGCTGATTGGTATAAGTATCAGACAGTTAGACTATCATTATTAATGTAGCCTAATTTATCGTTACTTAAATGGCAGGTGTTGCTTGTTTAACATTATCAGCAACAAACTCTTCAACTTCTGTTTTAAAGCTTTGTGCTACAGAAGAGAACTTATTGCTATCATCTAAAAGCTGTTGAGAAAGCTTAGTTAGTGTTTCAAGCTGTTGGCCATTAAACGCTGTTAGCGATTGAATATCTTTTACTTCGCTAACGGCTTTAAGTTGCTTCAAGCCAAGCTCGCTGTAAGCACGAACAGCTGACAATTGAAGCTCAGTCAATTGCTCAACATTTTTAGCAAATACTTTGTTGAATTTTGCGTATGGTGCTAGTGTTTTTTCTGTTTGCTCAGAAAAAGATTTAAACATTTCCGTATACATAGAACATTCCTCATTGATAGTAATAAAGTGTGGCTCTATAGGTAGTACCACACTGATTGTATTAGTTTATTTACACTCGTTTTAAAATAACTGCAGTACCCATACCGCCACCTACACATAATGTAGCCATGCCGTATTTATCATCACGACGGCACATTTCATGCAGTAAGCTAACAAGAATACGACTGCCAGATGCACCAAGAGGGTGACCTAGCGCAATTGCACCACCATTTACGTTCGCACGTTCAACTAAATCTTCCACTTTAGTGTCCGTTGCTTTGGCTACTTCATGGAAGACACCTAATGCCTGGCCGGCAAAGGCTTCATTAAATTCAAGAAGATCAATATCTTCAATTGAAAGATTTGCTTTTTCTAATGCTTTAAGTACTGCAGGAACAGGACCTAAGCCCATAATTTCTGGCGCAACACCTGCTTGTGCATAGCTTTCAACTTCAGCTAATGGTGTTAGATTATATTTAGCAACTGCAGCTTCAGAGGCCACAATAATTGCACTAGCACCGTCGTTAATACCTGACGCATTACCCGCAGTTACAGAGCCATCACGGTCAAAAGCTGGACGTAATTTAGCCAGATCTTCAATCGTCGCATTTGCTTTTGGATATTCATCAGTATCAATAACAACAGTCTCACGACGGCTAACTACTTCAACAGGGCAGATTTCAGCAACAAAGCGTCCTTGTTCAATCGCTGCAACGGCTTTTTGCTGGCTAGCTAATGCAAAGTTATCTTGCTGCTCACGTGTTAAACCGACTTTTGCTACCACATTTTCAGCAGTAACACCCATATGGTAATTATTAAAAACATCCGTTAAGCCATCAGCAATCAAAAGATCTGTTAGCTCAAGGTTACCCATTTTTTGTCCATCACGAATCTTAGCTGATGCGCAAAATGGAATTTGGGACATGTTTTCAGCACCCGCAGCAACGACAAGATCGGCATCACCCGCTTTAATATGTGCAGCAGCATCCATCAATGCTTTCATGCCACTACCACAAACCATGTTGAGCGAGTAAGCTGGCACTTCATTTGGCAAACCAGCATAAATAGCCGCTTGACGACCGGGTCCCATACCTTGGCCAGCACCAACAACATTACCTAAAATAACTTCATCAATCGCATCAACAGGCACATTGATTTGTGCTAATGCGCCTTTAATTGCAACCGCACCAAGCTGTGCTGCAGAAACTGATTTTAACGCACCATTAAAACTACCGATTGGGGTACGTTTTGCAGCGACAATGTATACCTTAGCCATATTTTGCATCCTTTCTATAATATGATTTATTATTTTGTCTTTGTTATAACAAGCACTATTAGTGCATGTATAAACCGCCATTTACTGATAATGTTTCACCAGTAATATATGCCGCTGCATCACTTGCTAAGAAGACAACCGCTGCCGCAACTTCTTGAGGTTGCGCTAAGCGTTTCATTGGAATTTCGGCTTTAATTGATTCAAGTACTTCAGGTTTAATTGCTTCAACCATTGCAGTGCCTGTATACCCAGGCGCAATCGCATTTACCGTAACACCAGCACGCGCACCTTCCGCTGCTAGTGCTTTAGTAAAACCAATCATGCCAGCTTTAGCCGCTGAGTAATTCGTTTGCCCAAATTGGCCTTTAAGGCCGTTCACTGATGTAATATTAATAATACGTGCGTTACCGTGTTGACACATAGAATCAAACAAAGGTTGAGTCACATTAAACAAGCTATTGAGATTAGTGTTAATCACATCATTCCATTGTTCAGCAGTCATACGCTTAAACATGGTATCTTTTGTGATACCCGCGTTATTAACTAAAACGTCAATATGACCTTCTTGCTCTAATAATGCAGAGAGTGATTCTTTACAAAAAGCTGTATCAGTTACATCTAGCGGCAACAATTTCACTGACTCATTTGAGTAATTATTTTCCTTTAACCACTCTTTAGCTGACTGCTCACTTTTAGGGTGATGAGTTGCTATAACACGAAAGCCAGCATCAACTAAGGCCTGAGTAATTGAAGATCCGATACCGCCTTTAGCGCCAGTCACTAATGCTACTTTTTTCATTTACAAGGCTCCTTCCTTTGCTCTTATCGTATTTATTTAAATGATTTTTTAAGCACATTCCCAATCACAAGTGGTTACATTTTATTCTCATTACCATAACAACAAAACCAATATAACACCTGTTAATTACAAACATATTGCATATGCCGAATATAACAACACAGATGCATATTCATAGCAAGCAAAGGAGTTAACATTTTTCACACCACTACGCCTAACAATTAACAAATCAATCAATACTAAGCGAAATAAATATTCTCGTTAACATTAGTCCCATTAATTAATCTCACAAAAAAATAACCATAAATAATTAATTATCAATTAGTTACATAAAAACACCAACAAAAGAAAATACATATTGTTAACTTAATGTTAAATTACTTTTCCGATGATAAAACAACTAATATCAAAGGCAGTCAAGTGGCCGTTTAAGAGAGTAACGGTTGCTATATTTTTATTATTCTCCAAAATGTTACAAAAAAGTCACAAAATCCCCATTCATAGACTACGGGTTAATTTTATAAATATTGAATAAAATATGATTAATAATGCTTTAGGTACGTTTAATACAATGTTTTTTATTATTTTTTGTTCATCAATAACCAAATTAAGTATGAACTTTATCCTTTTTTAGCAGTCCGAAAAAAATCTGTTTCATCATCAGTATTTTGAATACCAAAGGAAATATTTGTATGCTCGCAAGTACATTCAAACGTCTAAATGATTATCTACAAAGCCAAGTTATTGGTCAGCCAAATTTAGTAAAACAGCTTTTAATTGCATTACTGGCTGATGGACATATCCTGGTTGAAGGTCCTCCTGGACTAGCAAAAACTCGCGCAGTAAAAGTATTGTCGGATTGTATTGAAGGCGACTTCCATCGCATCCAATTCACGCCTGATTTGCTGCCTTCAGATTTAACAGGTACTGATATTTTTCGTCCTGAAACGGCTGAATTTACTTTTCAACCCGGTCCTATTTTCAATTCATTAGTACTTGCTGATGAAATTAACCGTGCGCCAGCTAAAGTACAGGCTGCAATGCTAGAAGCTATGGCTGAAAAGCAAATTACAGCGGGTCGTAAAACTTACCCTTTACCCGAATTATTTTTGGTAATGGCAACACAAAACCCAATTGAGCAAGAAGGGACTTATCCCCTACCAGAAGCACAATTAGACCGCTTTTTATTACAACTAAATGTTGATTATCCAAATGCAGAAAGTGAACTTGAAATTCTTCGCCTTAATCGTGGCGAGGCATTGGGGATAGAAAAAACACAACCGGTTCGAATTAGCCAAAATGATATTTTTGCTGCACGAAAAGAAATCTTAAATATTCATATGGCTGATGATGTTGAGCATTATATTATTCGTTTGGTGATGGCGACACGTGAACCCCATCGTTTTAGTGAACAACTACAGGCATGGCTACAAATGGGGGTCAGTCCACGTGCAACATTAGCCCTTGATCGCTGTGCGCGTGCTCATGCTTGGCTTTGTGGTCGTGATTTCGTCACACCAGAAGATGTTCAAACAATGGCTTATCCAGTATTACGCCATCGTTTACTACTAAGCTATGAAGCGCAAGCTGAAGGTATTGCCGCTGATCGTGTTGTTGATACTCTCATTTCTCAGGTTGCTAGCTTATGAAACCTACACACATCAACGTAGCGCTGCCACCTCATAGCGATGGCGTCAATGTGTGTCTAGCAGAACTACTGCAATATAAAAATCAAGCGGTAAGATGGCTGGCACCGGCTAAAAGTATTTGGTCACAACTTAATGGCCATCATCAAAGCCGTCATAAAGGGCGTGGTATGAACTTCTCAGAAGTACGCCCTTACCAAGCTGGTGATGATATTCGGTCTATCGACTGGCGTGTAACTGCGCGTACAGGAAAAACACACACTAAGTTATTTACTGAAGAGCGTGAGCAGCCGATTATGCTGTTTATAGACCTCAGTAATAGCATGCAATTTGGTTCACAGTTGCTATTAAAATCAGTACAAGCAGCACATTTTGCTAGTCTATTAAGCTGGCTTGCTATCGATGAACAAGATCGAATTGGCGCTATTATTTATAATGGAATTAGCACCATAGAATGTAAACCTACAGCACGTCAACGTGGGCCTTTACAGATTATTAACGCATTAATTTCAGCCCAACATGATGCCCTACAAGCAGGAAACAACGCCAATCATGATGGCTTTTCAACTGCACTCAAACGGTTACATTATTTATGCCCTAAAGGCAGTGAAATTATTGTTATCAGTGACTTTTACACCTTAAAAACCACGGACAAACGCCGCTTAAGTCAACTTCGCCAACATAACCGTATTCAATTTGTCCAAATTCATGATCCGCTTGAACAAGGACAAACACAATTCCGTGGTTATGAACATGTGACTGATAATCAACAATCAGCATGGCTAGATTTCTCAGCAAAAAAAACGCGAGATTCACTCAGCCAACAATATCAAGTCCATCAGCATTTTATTCATGAAATGGCGACCTCTCTTGCCATACCTTTACATACTCTCTCAGCGGCACAACCGCTATTGCAGCAGCTTGGTGCGCATTCTCAAGGAATAAGGTAATGACACAACTTACCCCCCCAGCCTTACCATTGGCAGATATTCATCTTCACGCCGAGCCAAGCTTTTGGCCGCTGGCTTGGGGATGGTGGGCTGTAATTATTATCAGCCTTGTGCTTATTAGTTGCCTCGGTTATCGACTTCGCTACCGCAATCATCATCTGGCGGCAAAAAAAGAAGCGCTTACCATGCTAAAAGCGTATCAGTTTGAGGATGGTGTTACTGTCATTAATACATTGTTGAAACAAGCTGCATTAAGCTATTTTCCTCGTGCAGTTATTGCCCCTTTAACGGGAGAACAATGGTTATGTTTTCTTGATCAACAATTATCACCCAAATACCGTGGTTTTGTTGACCAACAACAGCTATGGCAACAAGGACTATTCTCTTCCAAGCCTCTCACTGAACAACAATTTAACGACTGTCAGCAGCAGGCATTATTGTGGTTACAACATGCCTTACCCGTAAAACCCAATGATCATAGCAACACCTCGACGATGATCACTAAGGAGTCATCTAATGTTTGAATTTGTATGGCTATGGGCATGGGCCTTATTGCCATTAGCATGGTTAGTTTATCGATTCAGTAAGCCTGTAGCACAACCGGCAGCTATTCATTTACCTCAGCTACCGCAAGACGTTGGCCAAAAACAACCGAGTTCTATTATTCGAAAAATATTAATGACCTTAGTATGGGTGAGCCTTGTATGCGCGATAGCTCGGCCGGTATGGTATGGCGACCCAATAGAAATCAAACCGGAACATCGAGATATGTTATTAGCTGTCGATCTTTCTGGATCAATGGCGATCCCTGACATGGTAACAAAAGACGGTCAGAATATTGATCGACTTACCGCTGTCAAACATGTGCTGGCTGATTTTATTGCGAAACGAAAAGGTGATCGCATCGGATTAGTCGTTTTTGCTGATCATGGCTATTTACAAACACCGTTAACCTTTGACCGCAAAACTGTTGAACAACAACTCAATCGTACTGTTTTGGGCTTAATCGGCCAAAGTACTGCAATTGGTGAAGGGTTAGGGGTTGCAACAAAAACCTTTATCGACAGCAAAGCACCACAACGAGTCATTATTTTACTCAGTGATGGCGGTAATACCTCAGGCGTTATTGACCCGATTGAAGCTGCAAAACTAGCACAAGAGAGCCACGTCAAGATTTATACCGTCGGTGTTGGCGCTGACAAAATGATTCAAAAAGGCTTCTTTGGTGATAGAGTTGTCAACCCATCATCTGATCTCGATGAGAAAACATTAAGTAAGATTGCCTCTATGACTGGCGGTGAATACTTCAGAGCTCGAAATCCGCAACAACTCGCGAAAATTTACGACGTTATTAATAAACTGCAACCCGTTAATAATGCTCAACAAACTTGGCGACCACGAGATGAATTATTCCGTTATCCATTAGCGTTAGCATTGCTTTTATCCGTTATTATCGCTTTCATGAGGAAACGTCATGGCTGATTTTACCTTTCTGCATCCATTGTGGTTTGCAGCATTAGTTCCTTTGATCATTGTTCTGCCATGGCTAAAAGGCAAAGCACAGCATTCAGGCTTAATTGCTTCCCACCTCGCGCAAAAATTGGGTTTAACGCAACAACAGCCAAAAACATGGCCGATTGCTTTATTAGCATTAGGCTGGCTGATTGCTGTTGTTGCCATGGCTGGCCCAAGCTGGCAAAAAGTAAAACTGCCTGCCTATAACCTCAGTGGAGCCCGAGTGCTAGTGATGAATATGTCACAGTCAATGTATGCCACTGATATAAAACCCAATCGGCTAACACAAGAAAGGTTTAAAGCCTTAGATATGTTACCAAGCTGGAAAGAAGGCAGCACTGGATTGGTCGCTTTTGCGGGTGATGGCTATGAAGTCAGCCCTCTTACTACCGATAGCAGTACGTTACGTAATTTAATTCCAAGCTTGTCACCTCGCGTTATGCCTATTGCGGGAAATAACGCTGCCACAGGTATTGCTGAAGCGATCAGACTACTGAAACAAGCAGGTCATAACACTGGTGATATTATTTTAATGACCGATGGAATGACAAAGGCTGTCGCTAAACAGGCACTAGCCGATCTCAAAGGTACTCATTATCGCGTTTCTATTCTGGCAATGGGAACCGTTGCAGGTGCTCCAATTCAACTTCCTGATGGCAGTTTATTATCAGAAAATGGCACACCGGTGATCAGTAAAATTGATATCAATACACTGATGTCAATTACTGACAGCACTGGAGGCATATTACAAATGGCACAAACAACCGATAACGATGTTAATGCTATTGCTAACTTCACCGCAAAACCATTAGATAATGGTAAAAAAGGCCATGAAAAAGAGCTGCAAGAACGTCTAAATGGCGGTTTCTGGCTAATTATTCCATTACTCTTATTGGCGCTATTAGGTTTTCGTCGCGGTATTGTTTTAGCTGCAATATTTATTTTAATACCTATAGATCACGCACAAGCAAGCCCATGGACAAACACTAACCGTCAAGCATATGAAACATTTACTGATGGTAACTATAAACAAGCAGCTCAAGATTTCACATCGCCACAATGGAAAGGCATTGCTGAATATAAAGCCAAGCAGTATGAACAAGCAATAGAGACATTAAAGCCGTTACAAGATCCAACCTCACAATATAATCTTGGTAATGCTTATGCCCAAAAAGGTGATTATAAACAAGCAGCAGCAACTTATGAAAAGCTGTTAAAACAACAACCTGACTTTGCTGATGCTAAAAAAAACCTAGCCATTGTTAAGCAAGCTGAAAAGCAGAAACAACAGCAAAAAAACAAGCAGCAACAGTCAGGGAAACAAGGTCAAAAAGGCAATAAAGACCAACAACAGCAACAAGGTCAGCAAGGCAATAAAGACCAACAGCAGCAACAAGGTCAGCAAGGCAATAAAGACCAACAACAGCAACAAGATCAGCAAGGCAATAAAGACCAACAACAGCAACAAGGTCAGCAAGGCAATAAAGACCAGCAGCAGCAACAAGGTCAGCAAGGCAATAAAGACCAACAGCAACAACAAGGTCAGCAAGGCAATAAAGACCAACAACAGCAACAAGGTCAGAAAGGCAATAAAGACCAACAGCAACAACAACAACAAGGTCAGCAAGGCAATAAAGACCAACAGCAACAACAAGGTCAGCAAGGTCAGCAAGGTCAGCAAGGTCAGCAAGGTCAGCAAGGTCAGCAAGGTCAGCAAGGTCAGCAAGGTAATAAAGACCAACAGCAACAACAAGGTCAGCAAAGTAATAAAGACCAACAGCAAAAATCAGCACAGCAAGAGAATCAAAGGCAACAACAGGCACAGGCAAACGAAAACAAACGTCAATCCATGAGTGAAGCAGAAAAGAAACAGCAAGCTGAACAAAATGCTAAACAAGCACTACACCAACAGGCTCAACAGAAAAATAAGCAACAAAAACAAGATGGTAAAGATCAGCAGCCAGCAGCGATAACGATGCAGCAAGGCAAAGCAGACGGTGCGCAGCAGCAAGTGCTTTCAGTTAGTAATCCTATATTGAAAAAACTTGAACAAGTACCCAATGATACAGCGGAGTTAATTCGAGCCCAATTAATGTTGCAAGCACAGCAAAGAGCCGAGCAGCAACAAAGTAATAAATCATGGTAATAGAGAAAATGAACATGTCACTAAATCAAATAAATTGGGCTAAAAAATGCCGCTCTCCATGGTTACTACTTTTAACCATGTTTGTAGCACTCTTACCCCTACAAGCAATGGCGGCGCAAGCAGAAGCGACAGTATCGAAAAATGTTGTTGCTGTTAATCAAGTATTTCAATTGACCGTATCAGTTGATACTGCGATCAACCCTAATAGTGTCGACTTTAGCGTATTAAGTCCTGACTTTGCTTATGGCCAACCCAGCGTCAGTAGCTCAACATCATTAATAAACGGCGCAATGTCACGTAATACTACTTGGACGCTAGCCCTAGCCGCGAAAAAAGTGGGAACTGCGACTATACCGGCCTTTAAAATTGGCAGCTCTCAAACAACACCAATTACGATTAGTGTTCTAAAAGGTAGCCAAAAAAATAATACCGCGGCATCAAATCAAACCAATGTGCGAGTGACAGCTGAAATCGACAAAAATACACTTTATGTTGGTGAAAGCATTAATTACCGCGTGAAGATTGTCATCGGTGAGCAACTTTCTCAGGCTTCATTGAGTGCACCGTCAGGTGATGGCTTAACGGTGTCACAAGTAGGTCAAGATGCTCAAAATAATATTGTTCAAAATGGCCGCCGTTATTTAGTCATCACTCGTAACTATCAGCTAACAGCAGAAAAAGCGGGCAAGATCATAATTCACGGTTCAAAGTTCAGTGGTGATGCTGTACGTGGCGCCAATGGTTTCAGCTCAGGCATTACTATCCCTGTGAGTGAAGATGCTCGAAATATTACTGTAGAGATAAAATCCAAACCAACTGATTACAAAGGTTTATGGTTACCTACTACCAATTTACAGCTGCAGCAGGCATGGCAACCACAGACATCTAATCACAATGATGTAACCACTAAAGTTGGCGAACCTATTACCCGTACTATTACTTTACGAATTAAAGATGTTGCTCAAAGTAATATGCCAAATATTAACCTTACCTATCCTGATACTGTACGAATTTATAACGAGAAACCTGAATATCGTGCTGAAAATGGCTACAGTATTATGACCTTAAAACAAGTTATTATTCCTCGTCAAACAGGAAAAGTAACACTACCTCCTCTCACAATTAATTGGTGGAATACAGTCACAGAGAAGCAACAGCGTAGTGAAATTAAAGGGTTAACTTTAAATGTCATCGCAGATCCGACAGCAAATAACCAATTTGTATCACCTACAACAATAACACCACCAGCAGCAATACCGTCAGTGGGCACCATAACTACAGCAGGAATATGGCCATGGACAACACTGATCTTTGCCCTACTATGGTTAGTGACTTTAGTGTTATTCGTTAAAAAACGCCAGCAAGCAGTTATTACAACATCGGTAGCAGCAACAAAAACAACAGATGTAATATCGATGCTGGAAGCTGCCATTAACACCAATGAACCAATTAAAGTACAAACTTATTATCAACAATGGCGTCAACAGCAACACGCAACATTAATGGCTCAACCACAGCTATTACAACAACTTGATAATGAAGTACAAGCAATGATGGCTGCTCATTATTCAGTATCAAATAACAGCTGGAATAAACAAACATTGCTAGCGTTATTAAACCAAGCAAAGCAACTTACAGTAACAAAACATACGTCTATGACCTTATCTAGCCTAGACCCTAAATAAGCGCCATTTAAAAATGATGAGGCTATCTTTATAGCCGCCCTAAAACGCCGAATTTTAATTACCACAGAAATGGAAATAATTAATTTTAGGCGTTTTACTTTATGTAACCAAATGTAAAACAACACAACATTAGCAGCCACCTTCATTAAAAATACATTTAACAATCAACCTACAATTAACTATCTCTCTTTAATTCATATTTTTTATTTACGTGACACATGCCAATAAAAACACTCATATTGCTACTAAATTGTGACATGGGCGTAATAATAATTGTTAAAAAAGAGCAATAACTATGCTTATTAAAAGAAGGCTGGCTATTTTAAACAGATCCTGTTAAAAAATGTTTCTGTTACAAAATATAAAACTTAAACACAACAATGAACACAACAATAAAAAATGCAGGATAAACTATGAGTCAATCACAACCCTTTCTTGCCAGAGTCGCTAATGGCAGTTTAGTAATACAAATATTAATAGGGATTATCGCCGGTGTTGCTTTAGCCGTCTTTTCTCCATCATCAGCAGCAAGCGTAAGCTTTTTAGGTGGGCTATTTGTTGCCGCATTAAAAGCTGTCGCACCAATCTTAGTGTTTATTTTGGTCGCCTCATCGATTGCGAATCAAAAAAAAGGCACTCACACCAATATGAAGCCAATAATTTTTCTTTATTTATTAGGAACATTATTAGCCGCTTTTACCGCTGTAGCAATGAGCTTTCTTTTTCCTACCACTTTGACGCTTGTTACTAACACGACCTCTATTGCACCTCCTGAAGGTATTGCAGAAGTTATTAACTCACTATTTTTTAAAATCGTGGATAACCCAATCAATGCATTAATGACAGGTAACTTTATTGGTATTTTGGCATGGGCGATTGCATTAGGCTTTTCATTACATCAAGCCAGTGATGCGACTAAGCAGGTTTTTCAAGATATGTCTGATGGCGTAACATTAATTGTGCGCTTTATTATTCGTCTTGCTCCTATTGGTATTTTTGGCCTTGTCGCGCATACCTTTGCTCAAACAGGCTTTAATGCGCTATTAGGCTATGCTCATCTACTTGCGGTATTGCTTGGTTCAATGGTCATTATTGCATTAGTTGTTAACCCGCTTATTGTGTTTGTAAAAACCAAAACCAACCCCTACCCTCTGGTATTTCGTTGTTTACGTGAAAGTGGTATTACTGCCTTCTTCACTCGTAGTTCAGCGGCAAACATTCCAGTTAATATGAAATTATGTAAGGATCTGGATCTGCACGAAGACACTTATTCAGTTTCTATTCCTTTAGGTGCAACCATTAATATGGGTGGTGCAGCCATTACTATCACCGTATTAACGTTAGCAGCAGTGCATACGTTAGGTATTGAAGTGGATCTTGCAACAGCAGTATTACTGAGTGTCGTTGCAGCAGTATCAGCATGTGGAGCATCAGGTGTTGCGGGCGGCTCATTATTATTGATTCCACTTGCGGCTAGTTTATTTGGTATTCCAAATGAAGTTGCGATGCAAGTTGTTGCTGTGGGCTTCATTATCGGTGTAATTCAAGACTCAGCAGAAACAGCACTTAATAGTTCAACAGATGTGGTCTTTACTGCAGCTGCATGTTTAGCCGCAGAGCGTAAACAAGCAAAAGTACTCCTACAAAAATCATAAGTACATTGCTAACAATATAAAAACACAACACTAAAAATGCGGCTATCATACACATGATAGCCGCATTATTTTATTCATCATCTTCGTTGTAATTAGTAGATATTAGTCGCTTTACGAATAGCATTATTTGAGCGATGAATTAAACCATTAACCGCCCTTCTTTTTTTCTTTTTTACCGCTCGGCCAACACTTTTTTCAGCATAGGTACCATCTTTAAGTTCTGTCATGGTTCGTTGCGTGTTGTCATATTTATTTTGTGTACGTCGAAGAGAGCGCTGAGTGCCATTAACGGTATTTTCAATATGAGATAGTTGGTTGTCTAGCTGCTTGATTACACTATCAGCATGCACCGAGGTTGATGTCGCTAATACTGCAACTAAAGGAATAAGTCTAAGTGTTCTTTGTACCATACCAGATTTCTCTCAATTGAAAATTCATTCTTCTTGCGCAAATCTTACCTACAAAAACACTGATTTAAGACTAAAATGTAATAATAAATTCCAAAAAGGCCGCCATTGTTACATTTTTATCCATAATCAAATCGTTATTCGAAAAAAATAAGCAAATATCGAAACTAAAATATTGATGAAAAGATCTAATGACGATGATTGAATTATTTAGTTGGTAAGTATGTGTATTCGCCCGATAAAATCGAATGATATAGACAAACGTTACCCCTATTAACATCAATAAAGAGGGCGTCGTCATGACAACTATCACGGCACATAATATGGGCTATATCATTGCTAAATCAGCCGTAACAAAAGCCAGCAAGCAACTCTCTGCTGCGGGTTATTTTACGGATATATACTGTATGGATCGTCGATTTAGATTAGTGATCGCAAATGACAAACAATTACCATATGAATATGCTATCCACTTTATTCCCAGTGTTGATGGTGATGAAACACACCTCGAAGTGTTTATCAAAAATGATCAGAAACGCTATTTTGTTGATGATTTTTCAGAGCCAGAACTGATTGAAGATATTATTAATCATTACCAACGTTACAATCGCTGCGAGTTCTAACGTTATAATAAAACTATAGGGGTCATATGCTTGAAAACCTAACCAGCATGATCACTGAGCTCTGTAGTATTATTATTATCACGGCTATTCTCAGTAGCCTTTTTCTCTATACTCGCCAACCTATTATTCTCGCTTACATCTTTACCGGTATTATCATCGGCCCTTATGGATTTCAGTTAGTCACCGATGCCACCAGCATTAGTCAAATGGGGCATCTTGGGGTTATCCTATTGTTGTTTATTTTAGGGTTGAATTTGCAACCTCTTCGCTTACTGCATTTATTTAAACAAAGTGCGGTGATCACACTGATCAGCTGTTTATTATTTTTTATTAGCGGCTTTTTATTTGCATTAATCATTAATCTTTCCGTGACGGATGCGCTAATTACAGCTGCGGCAATGATGTTTTCAAGTACCGTAATAGGCCTTAAACTGATTCCAACCACCACCCTTCACCATTTACGTATGGGTGAAGTGATGACCAGTATTTTGCTAATGCAAGATATTATCGCGATCAGTGTATTGTTATTATTTAATATCAACACCGAGCATAATATTTGTCTCAGCTTGGGTTTATTAGTTATCAAGCTGGTCGCTATCATTATTAGTGCTTATCTAGCGGTAAAATACATTATGTTGCCATTATTAAAGCGCTTTGATGTTATTCAGGAATATAGTTTTATCGCGACACTTGCATGGTGTTTTTTCTGGGCATTACTCTGCAATAGTATTGGTTTGTCTTACGAGACAGGGGCTTTTATCGCAGGTATTACTTTGGCTGTCAGTCCGGTATCACAAGCGATTGCCGTTCATCTGAAACCATTGCGTGAATTTTTTCTGATCTTATTTTTCTTTGCCATTGGCGCAAAAATCAACTTATGGGACAGTAATATTTATACCGTTTTGGGGGTCATTTTTGGTATTTGTCTGATCCGTATAAAAGCATGGGGATTTAAAATAGCACTAAGATTAGCCCATGAAGATCAAATTGAAAGTGTCGAGCTTCGAGCTCGTTTAAGCCAAGCCAGTGAGTTTTCACTCTTGTTAGTTTATGCCGCCATAGCGCAAGGTTTGCTATCAGATCAAGCTAAAACCTTTATCGAAACCGTTACTATTACCACCTTTGTCATTTCAACCTATTGGGTTGTACGCCGTTACCCAACGCCGATTTCCATGGTTAATAACCTGCGTCAAGATTAGCTTATTTACTCACATCTCATCATTTTATAAAAAAACCTGCCACGATATAAACCGTGGCAGGTGAACCAGTATACAACACTATTATTATAATAATTTACAACCGCTTACATTGACCAAACATAGAAAACTTGTGCTTTCATTCGAATGATAATGCCACGAATAACGTCTAGAAAACCAAGGAAACTAATGGGTTTTTCAGCGCTAACCCAAGCTAATCCAACAGATCCAACTGGAATATCATAACCATCTGTTTCATAAAGCTTTAAACGTACAAAATGGTGCTTATTAGCAATATTTGCGCCCGTCGTTTGACGAACATTGGTTTCACGTCCAATCAAATTACCTTGTGATTCCCCTGTCGCCTCAACAATGCCTTCAACTTCCGCCGCAAAGACTTTTCCAGGATAAACAGCGGAAGCAAATTCAGCCATCTGCCCTGGTTTTACATTTCGAATGGCTTGATGATTAACTCGCATTAATACATATTTTTCATCGGTATACATTTGAATACGCGGGACAGAGCCAACATATTGACCTTCACGCATAATGAAGTTGGTAACAAAACCGTCAGCAGGCGCATAAACCTTAGTATTGTCGAGATCCCACTGAGCTTTAGCGACATTTTCTTTCGCGGTGATCACATCAACATCACGGCTGTTAAAGGTTAATTCCGCTTTTTCTATTCCTAACTGCGCTTTTTTAACCGCAATATGAGCTTTTTCTATTTGTGAATCCAACATAATCTGTTGTGATTTAGCGACATCAACAGCGGTACGTTGCTCATCTAACATACTTGCGGTTACGGTATGTTTAACAACATTGTTTTGCTTTACATAACGGGCAAGCATCGTACTTTTTAAACGGTAATCTGCGGTTGCAGCTGATAACTGTTTTGTTGCGATATCAATATCTTTCACCGCCGCAGTCTTTGATGCTTGTGCCATTGCAATATCTTGTTGCGCCATATCACGAGCAACTTTTGCAGCATCAAGGTTCGCTTGCGCTTTATTGAGAGCAATCACATACGGTTCTGAGTCAAGTTCATACACTAACTGACCTTGAGTAACCTTACTGTTGGGTTCCACATAAATAGCTTTAACACGACCATTGATTGATGTGGATGCAGGACGCAACTGCACATGCGGCGATTGAACGAGTGAGCCGCCAGATAAATCCATTGGCGCATAAGTAATTAAACCAAACCATACAAAGACTAACCAACTGCCGCCACCAACATATGCAAAAGCTTGAGTGAATTTATTCCATGGCATGCCGACCAAACGTAATAAATAAATAAACAGCGCCCAAACAGCTAAACCTTCTAACATACTATTGCTCCTCTGTTTCAGTCGAGATAGCTGGCACTACTGGCAAACGATCACCATGCCAAATATCACGAAGACGACACAGCGCTTTTTCCCCATCAACAAATGCGATAATGACCGCCAACACCCATACCCAATGCCATACAAAACCTATCCATGTAAGGGCAGTGATTAAGCCTATTTGGTGATGCTCTTTCGTCGATGCTTTATGAATAGGTAATTCATGTATTTTCCAAAACCCAATCGCAACAGCAGCAATGGTTGCAATTAAGACCACGCCCGCAAACACACTTAATACGGTATCTACATTGGTATCAACAAAAGGCATACTCAATAAGCTCATTCACACTCTCCGGTTCAAAACTAAAATAGTTAACAAGCATCACTCATGCAGTGATGAATAGCCGTCATTATGGAGAGAGCTCACATTAACGATACAACTTAAGTCTATTTAAATCAAAAATAGCCAATAATTGATATAATTAGACTTATACTAACGATAATAATCCTACTTATTGCAGCAAAATGCCCATCAGCACCATAAGAAGAACATCATGATCAATATTGCCTTTATTCGAACCGCCTTTCTTAAACCATTAGAACTTGGCTTACAAAAACGTTATGGAATCAACTTGGCTGAATTAGGTATTCCTGCTCAATTGCTCAGAGAACCGATGTCTTTGATCCCTTTTAATGATTATTTACAGTGGTTAGAACGTATTGAAGCATTAACCAACGATTCGGCTTATATGATCAAAATTGCTACAGATATCACCTTTGAAAATATTGGGCCTATTGGTAATTGGTATGTGACTTGCCCAGATCTTGCATTAGCATTTCGACGGATCAACTATGGTGTATCATGTTTACAGGGAGGGGCGTCTTTTCATGGTCAACAATCAGGAAAAATTGTTAAGTGGGTATATTACAATAACTATGCACATGGACGTGCGGCGAGTTTTGACAGCTTAAAAATTGCGATTTTATTTACTCAAGTCACCCGTAACTACATGGGAGACGATTACGTTCCTTTAAAAGTAGAGCTTTCTGGTACTGAAATACTAGATCCTGCCATTCAACAATTTTTTGGGTGCCCGATCACATGGCAATCATCTGCAACAAAGGTTTGGTTAAATCTTTCAATGTTGGAGCATGGTAACCAGCGTCCTTTACCGATAACAAAACCCATTCTGGTTTCAAATTTACAATTGGATGATTTACTCAATATGCCCCAACCGTTAGATCTTGCTAAGGTCATGTTTGAAATCATCAACTATTCACGTTATTACGGCTTTCCTACGCTGGATTTTGTTGCTGAAAAGGTGGGATTATCACGCCAACAATTACAACGTCGCTTACATGATAACGGCTGGACATTTACCAGTATGACAAATTATATTTTATGTAATATCGCCATAAAATATATGCTCTCAGGCATGAGTATCGACATGATAGCAACTGTACTTGGTTACAGTAATGTCCAAAGTTTTAGCAAAGCATTTAAACGTAATCGTGGTTTAACACCAGCACAATACCAACAAAAATTACTGGAACGTAGCTTAAACTAAATGGCGTATGTCTCAAAAAAACAGTCATAAAAAAACGCTAGATAACGGTTGTTATTTAGCGTTTTTCTATTGTCTATAACTTAAATCACACTACTACATGCGCCAATTTATTCGCACCAATAGTTTCGGTTGTTAGTCTATTTCTGTATCAACAAAATGTTCATTAATGGTCGACATTAATACAATCGGTCCCATCATGGTTACTTTCAATGGTGTGCCACTTAGGCCAAATTGTAAATCTGATAAGTCTGCTGTTGAATAATTATAACGACAATCAAACTTATCACTCGCAATATGCAGTAAATCAAAATCTTTACGGTGACATGAAATATGCGCACACCAATACATAGCATCAATGATCTCTTCTTGACGCATAGCACGGATCACAAAGCGCCAGCTCCCCTCTTCACCATAAAAATCAACGGGAAATTGATTTTTTTTCTTTCGTCTCTTAAACAACTCAACCCTTCCACAGCCCATTTAATGCTTTAAGTTATCCTAAAATTAAATCATAGCGGGTAAAAAAAGAGATACCAACTGCAATTTAATTTATTTTCAAACTCATCAATTACATAAATTATGCAGAGATTAACCAAGGATATAAATTAAAAGATGATAAAAAATAAGAGATTATTCATAAAAAAGGCGGGATTTTCTTCAATTTTTTCGCATTGAGATATATTTGTTTACATTTTAGGGGTTGTATTTAACAAATCTCTGCCTATAATGCTGAAAACCGGAGCGTCTGCCAACGCTCCGGTTTTTTTGCGCCCGCTCAACAGGAAAAAAAGTTACCTGCCAGTAACGATTTTAACGAGGGCTGCATTCTATTAATTTGTAAGGAATACAAATCATGCGTATCGAACAAGATCTAAAGTTAGGCTTTAAAGATGTTTTATTTCGTCCAAAACGTTCAACATTGAAAAGTCGCTCTCAAGTTGATTTAACCCGTGATTTTACATTCAAACATAGTGGCCGTCAATGGTCAGGCGTGCCAATTATTGCTGCTAATATGGATTCAGTAGGTAGCTTTGATATGGCTATCGCTTTAGCGCAACACAAAGTCATGACCGCGATTCACAAACATTACACTGTTGAGCAATGGGCTGAGTTCATCAGCGCTAACGATGCATCAGTATTAAATAACGTCATGGTATCAACCGGCACCTCTGAAGCTGATTTCCAAAAAACCAAAGACATCATGGCGTTAACCGATGACATTATCTTTATCTGTATTGATATTGCTAATGGTTATTCAGAGCACCTTGTAGAGTACGTTGAGCGTGTTCGCGCGCAGTTCCCTGATAAAGTAATCAGCGCAGGTAACGTCGTTACGGGTGATATGGTTGAAGAACTTATTCTTGCAGGTGCTGACATTGTTAAAGTCGGTATTGGCCCAGGTTCTGTATGTACTACGCGTGTTAAAACTGGCGTTGGTTACCCACAACTTTCAGCTATCATCGAATGTGCCGATGCCGCTCACGGCCTAGGTGGTCGTATTATCGGTGACGGCGGTTGTTCATGTGCGGGTGATGTTGCAAAAGCCTTTGGTGGCGGCGCTGATTTCGTAATGCTTGGCGGTATGCTTGCAGGTCACACTGAAAGCAACGGTGAAGTTATCGAGCAAGATGGCAAGCAATTCATGAAGTTCTACGGCATGTCGAGCCAGAGCGCAATGGACAAGCACTCAGGTGGCGTTGCAACATACCGCGCAGCTGAAGGTAAAACAGTATTATTGCCTTACCGTGGTTCTGTGAACTTTACTATTCAAGACATCATGGGCGGTGTGCGCTCAACTTGTACTTATGTTGGTGCAGCGCAGCTTAAAGAGCTAACAAAGCGTGCAACGTTCATCCGCGTACAAGAACAAGAAAATAACGTTTACGGTAAAGAATAAGCTTAATAATTTTCAGTAAATATGTTGATACAACCATAAGTTGATATTTACAACCATAAGCTGATATTTAATACAACCATAACTTGATATTGCCTCTTTTTAGACCATACTTATGTAAGTTTACTACATATGGTGAAAGAGGCAATTTTATGCAACCTTCTCCTGCAACGACATATCAAACAGACTCTCCTCTTGAGTTCGCATTTACTCAACCTGCTAGAAAGTTAACAAAATCTCGTGGAAAAAATATACATCGTTACGTTAGCATTAAAATGAATACTATCATTTCAGTTGAATCGACATTGGAATTCGATGCCTGTTTTCATTTTGATTTTAATAACAATATCTCTCGATTTTGCTCACAACCTATTAGATATAGTTATGTCATTGATGGAATTATTCGTACTTATGTTCCTGACTTTTTATGCGAATTTGATTGTGGTGAGATGGTTCTATACGAAGTTAAAGCACCAAATGCTGTTAATTCAAAACGTTTTACTAAAGAATTTGAGGCAAAAAGACAGTATGCGAGAAAACTTTTTGATGTAGATCTTGAATTGATTGAAGAACACGATATTAGACATATTCCTCTTCTTAAAAACTTAAAACACATGCACAGATATGCATCTCATTCTGAATTAACTTATGAGCAAACAACTATTCTTAAGTATTTGAATAAACATGGCTCAACAAAGCTAGAAACAATAATTGATCATTTTAGTAATAGTAAAAATATAATTCCGATGATTTATGATTTATTGTCTAAGTACTTGATAAATACTGATCTTAGAGTTCTTCTGAATAACCAAACTGAATTAAAGACAACTTATGTCTAGAACATCATTTTCTAGTTTTCATGGAACCCCAACATCTGATAGCGAAAATGCTTCCAGTAAGCTCACATTTATCGAAAATGATGATTTGCAAGATTTAACATCATTTAGCAAAAAAGCTCAAAATGAAGCTAAATTCAGATTAAGTATACTTCGAAATATATTGAATAAAAGTTCAGAAATAAACTTAGTTTTAATTGAACGCTTACGGGCTGATCTTCAACAACAAGAAGAGCGATCAATACCAAGTGCAATTACTATCTATCGATGGTGGCTAACTTATAAAAAATCAAATTTTAGTATTTTATCTTTAGTACCAAAGACTAAGCAAAAGGGAAATAGAAACACTAAGGTACCTAAAACAATATCAGTCTATATTGATCAAGCTGTTGAACAAGTAATTTCTGCCAATAAAATCAATGTTAGTACAGCTTTTAGGCGAGTCAGAAGAAAAGTAAGACAATATAATCTTACCCATAAAACAAAGCATACCTACCCTTCATATGAAGCCATAAGAAAGCGCGTAAAAAAAATCACCCCCTATGAAAAATTAGCTGCAAGCAAAGGAGATCGAATAGCAAAACGAGAATTCCGTCGTATAGGGAAAAAAATCCAAACTGAGTACTTACTAGAACGAGTAGAAGTTGATCATACATGGTTAGATTTATTTGCTGTTCATGAAGAACATCGAGTACCTATAGGTCGTCCTTATTTAACTCAACTAGTAGATTGTCATAGCAAATCAGTAATTGGTTTCTACCTTGGCTTTGAACCTCCAAGTTACATGTCTGTTGCCTTAGCATTAAAAAATGCAATCAAACGCAAAGATAATCTATTACAAAACTATCCATCAATTCAAAATGAATGGTTATGTTATGGAATCCCTGACCTACTTGTTACGGATAATGGTAAAGAGTTTTTGTCTAAAGACTTTACTCTTGCTTGTGACAGTTTACTTATAAACATTCATCAAAACAGAGTAGAAACACCTGATAATAAACCGCATACAGAACGGCAGTATGGAACCACTAACACTGAATTACTTAATGATCTTCCTGGTAAAACATTTAGTAATTACTTACAAAGAGAGGGCTACAATTCCAGCGACGAAGCCTCGTTAACATTAAGTGAAATCAAACAAATATACCTTACATGGCTTGTTGATATTTTCCATCCTAGACCAAATTCAAGAGGGACAAATTGCCCAAATAGAGTATGGAAACACGCTGAAAAAAACTGGCCTCCGAATGAATTTCTTGGTACCGACGAAGAACTTGATTTCTATTTTACTAAGTTAGATAAACGAATGTTAAGAAAAGAAGGGATTGGACTAGCAACAGAGCTTTTTTATAGCAGTGAACGATTAGCAGAATACCGAGGTAAGAAAGGTAATCATAAAGTTACGATAAAATATAACCGCGAAAATATGGGCTTCATATGGGTTCTTGATGAAGATACAGAATCTTATTTCAAAGTCCCTGCTATTGATTATGAATATGCGAGTACAGTAACTTTATGGATGCATAAAAAAAACCTAAAAATAAAACAAGAACTCAATATTACCGAACATAACTTAGACTCTGAAATTGATGCTGAATTAAGAATTGATGAAATTGTTGATCAATCTATTCAAAAGAAAAAAACAACAATAACAAATAAACGTCGTGCTGCTCGATATCAAGAAAACGAACAAATGGCTGCTAATGCTCGACAACCTAAAGAAAAAAAATCTGCTAATAATCAAAAGACATCAACTAAAAATATTGAAAAAGAAGATAGTAGTGGATGGGATATTGATTATGTATAGGATCTAAATTATGGATGACAACATTACAAGAATTGCCAAAGCAAAAAAAGCGTTTATATCTACGCCTGATGTAGCTGCTATCATAAACAATATCGATAGATGCAGAAGGCTCTCTAAATTTGGAGCCGAACCATCGTGTATGATGGTATATGGCGCATCTGGCGTTGGCAAAACCTCAATTATAAGAAAATACCTAAAAGCGAATAATAAAGACTCAACAGCACGACAAGATATTGTCCCTGTTGTCTATATCGAATTACCAGAGAATGCAAAACCTGTAGATGCCGCTCGTGAACTCCTGCTCTACCTTGAAGATCCCTTAGCTCTTTATGAATCAGACTTAGCTATTTTAACAAAACGAATAGTAGATTTAGTACCAACAATGAAAATAGAGCTTATTATCATTGATGAATTTCAACACTTAGTAGAAAAATCTTCAAATAGAATACTCTCAAGAGTTGGTGACTGGCTAAAGATGTTAATAAATAAGACAAAATGCCCTGTCATTCTTTTTGGTATGCCCTATTCAAAAGTAGTTTTGGCAGCAAACACTCAGCTGAGAAGTCGCTTTTCGATACAGTTTGAATTAAAACCATTTAGTTATATCAATAATTATGGCATTTATGCTGGTTTTCTCAGACGTTTAGATGAAGCCTTACCTTTTGATCAATTATCAAACCTTGCATCAGAACCTATAGCAAAAAAAATCTATGCATTTTCGCAAGGAAATATGCGTTCACTTCGAAATTTAGTCTTTCATGCTGCGGTAAATGCAATTGAAAACGACAATAACTGCATCAGTAAAAACGACTGGGAATTTGCCTCTAATTTGACATCAGGTAATAAGCTCTCAACATGGAAAAACCCTTTTGTTCAAGGCGTCAAGATCACAGATAGAATGTTGCAAGACCAACCTAATGACTTAGGTTGGGAAGATTATATGCGCAACAATAGAGGAAAAAGAAAACCTTTCGATGAGAGTAAGATCTTTAGCTAATTTTTGGACAAAAACTGCTTAGATTAATTGCTCCTTTTCGGCTGGTAGATATTAGGAAAAGTAAGGGTTTGACATTACTCTTGATGATATTTACTTATATAAGGTAGCTTGGGCTTGTCCAACACTTCGGATAGGTGTCGGCTGCGCGATACATATCCTTATTTGTTAGTACTCAAACCCTAACTCTTTACGCATTGTCTTAATTATCAAATTTCTAGTTTCAACCAAAGAAGTCCCTAACTCATTCATCATTATTTTACTTGGGGTTTCAAAATTGAATTGACCAGTGATGAACGATTCGGGGGTAAGAGACTGACGAATTTCCTCAAGCATCTGAGGCTGCAGGCTCATCATTGCCTGGTACGTCCCTTCAAAATCATCCAACAGTACGGCAAGTTTATTGCTACACACGATTCTAAGACTAACTAGCTCATTTGTAGCTTTCATAAATCCATCATTAATGTCCTTGGTGAAAGCATTTAGCGTTTGTTGATATTCAACTACAGCTTCAGGGGAAGATTGAGCTTCATAGAGCTTACGTGAAGCGTTGGGCAACGTTTCAGTTAAATATTTATCATAGTCCTGCCCTGCTAACCTCGCAGCTTCTTCCATTTTCTTAAAATACCCCTGATACTCTTCTTTTCTAGTATCAAAGAGTTTCTCCTCTCGTTCTCGTTTTACCTTGTATTTATGCAGTAAAAACGGGAAAAGACCTGACGAAAACAAAACCATAAATGCTGGAATTATATATTTGGGTTCGATCCACACTGATGCGGTTGAACATGCTACCTCTATAGCCAATTTTTACTCCTGAGTACTAACGCCTCGTTAAGTGGTGAGCAACGCAATACCGAAGCTCCCGCATACCACCTTAAACACTAAAACCTAACGATGGAATGAGAAATGCCAAACGTTGGGAGCACTCTTAAACAGATTTTTAGCCAACTTACTCTGCAACAATACAAATTTCCGAAGCATCACAGCCTGATTTGACGAACAAAGCAGGTGTATTTTCCTCAGGAATTCCCTCTAGTATTAATGCAGCTTTAGCTTGATTAAACGATTTTTCAACCGATAAGCCAAAACCTAAAGAAGAATAAAATTGTGCCGAAAAAATTTGTGCAGCATTATCAGTGATTGAAGTATTCATTCCAATCGCACATTCGATATATTCAGTGACATTGCTAGCTTGGTTCTTAGAGTGGCAAGTGTTGAAAAATACCAACCTTAGATCTTCATTAGCAACACTCATTGCTTGAACTATTGATCTCATAGAAACTAGTTTTGTATTTGAATTGTTATCCATAAGCACGAGTTCATTATCGGAGCTACCATGCCCACTAAAATGAACAATTGTTGGTTGATATTCATTAATATACTGAAGTATATCCCCAGGCCTTACTGCCCAGCAGGATTCAAGTTTGACCGCATCACGGTGACGTGATTTAGTAATCATTTCTTTAATAGATCTCACTTCTTCATCTAAACTCAACTGCCCCTGATCTCTTGGGTTTGAAGCAAGAAATAGTACAGTGATCTCTTCAGGAAGTTCATTGAGTGAGTTAATAGCATCTGAATGTTCAGTTAGAGTTCTGTTTACAGCACTAAAGGCCTTTGCTTGATCAAGTTGAAATTTAACCTGTTGTTGCTGTAGTTTTTTCGCTTCCTTTATTTCTTCATTACCCAACTTACGTTGTTCTGCTTGAAGTTCCTTATTTTTCTTAGCAATTTTCGTTTCAAATTCTGCTGTTTTCTTTTCAATTCTTGATATATCTTCTTGATTTCTGTGAATTTCCTTTAAACGACTATTGATCGTCGTTACTGATTTAGAAGAATTCATCTGACGCGTAGCTGTTTGGATTTTATTATTAAAACCAGTAATTTTCGTGTACTCTTTTGCTTTTTGCTCAGTTAAACGAGCAATTTCATCTTGTTTTCGAGCAACATTTCTTCTATACGAATCAATCAATGCCATATATGTGCCTTATTAAATTATTTTTAATGGACGAGCTAGCAGCTTATTAGTAGGCATTCTTACTTTCACGCAAAATAATGCCACTAAAGTTCAGCAATAATAATCAATTTAATTCATAAATATCATGAGCTTGGTTGCATTATTTTATTTCTAAGTATTTATTGAAAACATTCAGAGTAAGAAATGTATTAAGTAAGACTGATTTGCATAAAAATAAGTCAACAAAACTAATCTAAAATCACGTTAATGATATATGAATGAGTAAAAGATCTAACTCATAATGGGGCAGATTTGAGCTAGCAAAAATAGCTAGCTCGTTGTTGGACAAAAGTGTGTCAATTACTTCACTAAGTAAGCTTTTAACGGATAATTTTTAATAAGACAAACTCGCTGAACAGATACGCTCGGTCGATTTACTAAATAAAAGAAAATGCGGTTTGATCAAAGCCCAGATAATGCATGGTCTGGGCGAAACTTATCCTTGATTGTAACTAGCGTTACTTGAAGTATGCGCATGCTGATATCAACATTACCACGGCTAAACAAAGAAATGCGTTCGACAACCCATTATGCCGCCATGCATTTACCCACTTATGTATTTCTTTGTCGTGAGTTCTGTAGTGAGTATTCTTCCAAGCAATACTGAAACTAAGAAAGGCCGCAATAACCAATAGCCAGCCTAATGTTCCTCCAGGAAGAACTACTGAGCGGATCAGTGCTCCCAAAATTGCTAGAAATGATATTCCCAAAATGACCAATACCAAGTCTGGAAGTTGCTTTAGCTGAAAGTTCTTAAATGGATTCATTACTAATCTTCCCTTTAGCTCATTCGACTAGCAAGTTCATCTAGAAATTTGCTTTGTCCGAAATACCTTCTGTCACCTCTACTAGTCAAAAAGAATTCAGATTTGTAAAAATGAACGTCATATTTTGCTCGCGTTAATGCAACGAAAAAAAGTCGCCTCCTTTCTTGCATCTCCCTATCATCTGGGTAGCACCACTGGTAAGTACCTTGATCCCACTTCAATTTAGGAAAAACACCATTATCTAGACCTATAGCAATAACAATATCGTATTCACAACCTTTGCATGAATGATAAGTGATCAAATTTAACTTGTTAGACTTCTCTCTGTTATTACCCAACACTGTAAGGCTTACATTCTGCAACACGCCTTCACTTGATAGTGCCTGAGTCATCTTTCCTACTTCTTTAAAATCATCTGACATGTGGGATGGAGACGCTGAAAAAGGAAAGCAAATACTAACTAGCTCGGTAACAAAGCTATAAGCAGGGCTTTCTTCCACATTGCCTCTTACTGTCCATAGATAGGATACAAAGCCTTGAACTAAAGCATCTATGTCATCAATGTCGCTTTTCACGAAACTAATCAATGTCGAGATTAACTCTGATAACAAGATTTTGTTTGATGTTGCTCGCCAGTCGTAACTAACCCATGAGGCACAGTCTTCAATAAAATTTGTAAGTGGATTCTTTCTGTAAGGAGCATTGTTGTCTGTACGGTTATAAACAATGCCTAACCGTGAGGCTTGAGCTGCAACAAGATCTCCTGTGTTTGCATCGGGATACAAAATCGCTATATCACTAAGTGCTCTATCCGACGTTTCAGAAGCGATAGTCAAAGCTTGCGTTAAAGCTTGTTCAATTTGTTGCTCAATACCATCTGGGCATAGATGACAAGTAATGCTTGCAACTCTATCTTGGTGATGGGCTATTACTCCCTTTGCTTGGCTAACAAACCCATCCGATAAGCTAACGATGTTTTGTGCCGATCTATAGTTAAGTTTCATCTCAACTTTTTCGAAATCATCACGTTCACTTAAATGATCAAGGAGTTCAGGGTGAGCTCCTGTAAATCCATATATAGACTGGTCTATATCTCCAACAGCGATAATTCGTATACCATGCTCGGCAAGAGCGATAACCATGTCATGCAAAGGCTTACCCAGATCCTGATACTCATCAATAACAATAACAGGGAATTTGGCTTTTAAAATATCTCGAATCCAGCAGTGTTCAAGAATAAGGCGCCTACTAACGAGTATTAAGTCATCAAAATCTACTAGACATCTTTCTCTTAAAAGCCTCTCATAGACCTCTATTAAATTTGCGCAATTGGAATCAGCCGTGCTAAATGTTGGCCCTCTTTCTAGGTGCGTCATACGATAGCTTGCCATGAAACTTTGGCTGTAATATCGAACTCTTTCCCCAACCAGTTCTTTAGCTAAGTTAAAGGCTTCATTTCTCTGATCTTCGGTAGCTACACTATAAGATGTAGGTAATGTTGAGTCAGTCAAAT